>NZ_JBEYZD010000065.1:0-51994 GCF_040645895.1 Streptomyces olindensis
TAGTTGTCACCATTCTTTGTTGTACCCCGTCCGCGTGTGGGGGGGGCTGTACGCACCGGGGGGGGGGGGGCCCTTGCCCCGCCCCGCCCCACTGAATGCCTGCGCCCTCGGCGCCCGCACGCCTGCGGGTGCAGCGCCGGGATGCTGCGCTCAGAGCGCGCCGAAGCCCACCTTGCGCGGGGCCGGCTCACCGATCTCGACGTAGGCGAGACGGTCGGCCGGCACCAGGACCTTGCGGCCGTGCTCGTCCACGAGGGTCAGCAGCGGCGACTTCCCGGCCAGCGCCTCCGACACGGCCCGCTCGACCTCCTCGGCACTCTGACCGCTCTCCAGAACGATCTCGCGGGGCGCGTGCTGCACGCCGATCTTGACCTCCACGGCTATGTCCCTCCGACGGTCAGTGATGTGCGCGACCTTCCGCGCCGTACGCAGCACACATTAGCCCGGTGAGGGGACGTACAGGCTCCGCCCGAGAACGCCACGAGCGAACATCGGACGGGAACAACGCGCCCGTCAGTGGTGCTGCTGGTCCGTCCCGTGCAGCGGGAAGCCCGCGATGCCGCGCCACGCCAGCGAGGTCAGCAGTTGCACCGCCTGGTCGCGCGGCACGCTCCGGTCGCTGTGCAGCCAGGAGCGGGCCACCACCTGGGCGAGGCCGCCCAGGCCCGAGGCGAGCAGCATGGACTCCGCGCGCGACAGGCCGGTGTCCTCGGCGATCACGTCGCAGATCGCCTCCGCGCACTCGTTGGTGACCTTGTCGACGCGCTCGCGCACGGCGGGCTCGTTCGTCAGGTCCGACTCGAAGACCAGGCGGAAGGCGCCGCCGTCGTCCTCGACGTACGCGAAGTACGCGTCCATCGTCGCCCGGACGCGCTGCTTGTTGTCGGTCGTCGACGCGAGCGCGTTGCGCACGGACTGGATGAGCGACTCGCAGTGCTGGTCCAGCAGCGCGAGGTAGAGGTCGAGCTTGCCGGGGAAGTGCTGGTAGAGCACCGGCTTGCTCACGCCGGCGCGCTCGGCGATGTCGTCCATCGCGGCCGCGTGATAGCCCTGGGCCACGAAGACCTCCTGGGCCGCGCCCAGGAGCTGGTTCCGTCGGGCACGGCGCGGCAGGCGTGTGCCCCGCGGGCGAACCGCCTCTGTCTGCTCGATGGCTGTCACGCCGCCTCCCATAGTCGTCCACGTGCGGATCTGGCCGCGTCGCCATCGTACTTTTCGGTAACCGTGGTGTGCGCGGTGAGAGCGCAGGATTTCACGGACCGGACGGTTACGAAAGCGGTTGCGAAGGTTTCAAACAGGGGCAGAGCGGGCAAAATACGACCCCTTTCCTGCTCGAAGGTGCGGTCCGTCGCCCTGCGGCGACGGGCATCACCGGTAGTCGTCCTCGTCGAGCGAGACGATCCGGGTCTGCTCCACCAGGTCGGCCTCGTTGGCGCGGTCCGGGTCGACGCCGGTCAGCGGGTCGTCGCGGTTCGGCGTGATGTCCGCGTGCTGCTCGGCCGCGTCGACCTCGGGGGCCTCGACGTCGAACTCCTGCGCCTCGGGCGCGTCCTCGGCCTCGAACGTCTCCGGGTCGGTGGGGTCTACTGCCATGCTGGGCTCCCTTCCTACGAACGTCCCTGGGAATACAGGGGCCACACGCGGGTGCCCTGTGTACGAGCCTAGGAGACACCCGATCCGGACGCTATGCGATCCGCGTCCGGAACGTGACGCAGTGCGCATCCCTTCGGCTGCCTCCTCCGGTGCCTTCCGTGTGCCCCGTCGGCTGCTTTTTCCCCTCTGGTGTCCTCTGGTGTCTGCCCCTCCCGTATGGCCGATTCCTGTGACGGCGAACACATGAGCCACTGCGTGATCGTCTCGTAACATTGCCGCATGTCTTCGACCGAGCTGCCGTTCGTGCCGCCCGCCAATGTCCTGCCGAAGGTGGGGGCCGTCCGGGTCGCCGAGGGCGAGCGGCTCAGGTCGGTCGAGCTGCCCGGGGCCACGCTCACGGTGCGGTCGAGGCCCCCCGCGCGCGAAGGACTGCCTCCCGCGCTGTACGTGCACGGGCTCGGGGGTTCCTCACAGAACTGGTCGGCGCTGATGCCGCTGCTGGAAGACATCGTCGACAGCGAGGCCGTCGACCTGCCCGGCTTCGGCGACTCCCCGCCCCCGGACGACGGCGACTACTCCGTCACGGGGCACGCGCGCGCCGTCATCCGGTACCTCGACGCCTCCGGGCGCGGCCCCGTGCACCTGTTCGGGAACTCGCTCGGCGGCGCCATCACCACCCGTGTCGCCGCGGTCCGGCCCGATCTCGTCCGTACGCTCACGCTCGTGTCACCCGCCCTGCCGGAAATCCGCGTGCAGCGCTCCGCCGTGCCCACGGGGCTGCTGGCGGTGCCCGGTGTCGCGCCGCTGTTCACCCGGCTCACCCGGACGTGGACGGCGGAGCAGCGGGTGCGCGGCGTGATGGCGCTCTGCTACGGCGACCCCGGGCGGGTGACGCCGGAAGGATTCCGCAACGCCGTGCACGAGATGGAGCGGCGGCTGCGGCTGCCGTACTTCTGGGACGCGATGGCGCGCTCCGCGCGCGGGATCGTCAACGCGTACACACTGGGCGGCCAGCAGGGCCTGTGGCGTCAGGCCGAGCGCGTCCTCGCGCCGACCCTCCTCGTCTACGGCGGCCGCGACCAGCTCGTCGGCTTCCGCATGGCCCAGAAGGCGGCCCGGGCCTTCCGCGACTCGCGGCTCGTGACATTGCCGGACGCGGGCCACGTGGCCATGATGGAGTACCCGGAGACGGTCGCCCTGGCGTTCCGTGAACTCCTCGAGGACGCGGGGGAGTTGGGCGAGCAGCGGGCTCGTCGGGCCCGGGCCGGAGCGGGCCGGGCCGAGTCGGGCGCGGTTCGGCCGGACGGCGGGGACACGCGCGACTCCGGCGCGGTGGACGGGCGGAAGTCGGTCGCCGCAGGTACGGTCGCCACGGGTGCGCGCGAGCCGGGCGCTCGCGCGGACGACGCCGTCGACGGAGAAAGTACCGACGAGAGCATGGGGGGCTGAGGCGCGACGTGGGACGCCACAGCCGCCGTGGGTCCGTCGCCAAGGGCGACACCGCGGACACAACCGCAGTACGGGACGGCCGCGCCGGGCAGGCACAGGGGCCGGGGCCGGGAGCAGGCCAGGGTCGGGGCCAGGGACAAGGTCAGGGACAAGGCCAGGGGCAGGGACAAGGTCAAGGGCAGGCGCCGGACATGAGCCGGGGTGGCCGCCCGGTGCCGCCCGGCCCCGGGCAGGGCGGCTGGCCGCCGCCGGGCGCGGGGCCTCGCCGTATGCCGGGTCCACGTCCGGCATCGGGGCCGTATTCCGGGCCAGGGTCGTATTCCGGACCAGGAACGCATCCCGCGTCGGGGCCGCGTCCCGTGTCGGGGCCGCGTCCGGTTCCGGGTCCACGTCCGGTATCGGGCCCAGGTCAGGCGCCAGGTTCCGGTCAGGCGTCAGGCCCGCGTCCGGCGCCGGCGGTCGGGACGCCACCGCACGGGGTGCCGCGCCTGCCGGACGGCTGGCTGCCGGACGGCACGCCTGCGCGTGGGGTGCCGCGTGTTCCCGACGGGGTGCCAGGGCGTGGTGTTCCTGGGCCGACTGGAGGTACTCCGGCGCATGGTGTTCCGCGGTTGGCCGACGGGACGCCCGCGCGTGGGGTGCCGCGTTACTCCGAGGGGACACCGGGGCGTGGGGTTCCTCGGCTGCCCGACGGCACTCCGGCCCAGGGTTTTCCGCGGTTGCCCGACGGCACTCCGGCGCAGGGCGTTCCGCGGTTGCCCGACGGGACGCCCGCGTACGGCTTTCCCCAGGCCCGGGGAGGCCATCCCGAGCAGCGGGAAGCCGGGGGCGGCTGGGGTGAGTTGAGGGGGAGCGGTGGGGGCGGTGCTCCCATACCGCGGCAGCGCCGGGCGCCTGGGTCCGGCCCGCGGCAGGACTATCTCGACGCCTTCGAAGAGGAGGACGACGTCTTCGCCCCCCGTACGCCCGCCTCCGCGCACGCGGCGGACGCCTACGCCTCCGTCACGGACTGGAGCGCCGGCACCCCGGCCGACCCCCGCTTCGACGACCCCGACGACGCGGAGCCCACCGGCACGCCCGCGCCGGGCAAGGGCGCCAAGAGCCGTACTTTCACCGGCATCGCGGCCGCCGCCGTCACCACCGTGCTGGCCGTCGTCGTCGCCGGCCAGGTCGCCGACGACACCGGCGGTGCCGACGTGCAGTCGCAGTCCGCCACCGACCAGGCCCGCGACATCCGCGACTCCGCGTCCCGCGCGGACGACCGGGCGACGCCCGCCCCGGGACCCGCCGCGAGGCCGCTGACGTACGACGAGAAGATGGCCAGGACGTACCCGCTCGCCGCCACGCTGAAGGGCTCGGGGAAGTTCGACGCCGTTCCCGGCATCGCCAAGGCGCCGGGCGTGGGGCAGAAGCTCACCTACCGCGTGGACGTGGAGCAGGGGCTGGGACTCGACGGGGAGCTCTTCGCCGAGGCCGTGCAGAAGACGCTCAACGACCAGCGCAGCTGGGCCCACAACGGGGCGTACGCCTTCGAGCGCATCTACACCGGCACGCCCGACTTCGTCATCACCCTCGCCAGCCCCGGCACGACGGCCGACTGGTGCGCCAAGTCCGGCCTGGACACCACCGTGGACAACGTCTCCTGCGACTCGGCCGCGACCGAGCGCGTGATGATCAACGCCTACCGGTGGGCCCAGGGCTCGGAGACGTACGGCGACAAGATCCACGCCTACCGGCAGATGCTGATCAACCACGAGGTCGGACACCGCCTCGGCCACGGTCACGTCACCTGCGACAAGGACGGCGACCTCGCCCCGGTCATGCAGCAGCAGACCAAGTTCCTCGACCACGACGGCATCCGTTGCCGCGCCAACCCCTGGGCGTATCCCGCGAGCTGACGGGCGTTCCGCCCTCTCCCGCATGACCATCCGTGTCCGCTTGATCTCCTAGCGCGACGGAACGCGGGCCGCACGGGAAAGTTACGACCGTTCACCCCTTTTGGTGGTGCGACGGACAACCGTCCGCCGCACCACCGCCTTGTCCGCATACGTTCGTCCCGCTGCGAGCCGCCGGGCAACGGCGGCTCCCCATACGGGAGATCGGGGGTGCACTCGTGCGCATCGGACTGCTTACGGAGGGTGGCTATCCGTACGTGAGCGGTGACGCCAGGCTCTGGTGCGACCGGCTCGTGCGCGGGCTCGCCCAGCACGAGTTCGACGTCTACGCGCTCAGCCGCAGCCAGGACCAGGAGGACGAGGGCTGGGTCCCGCTGCCGCCGAACGTCCGCAGGGTGCGCACCGCGCCCCTGTGGATGGCCGAGGACGACGACATGGTGCTGGGGCGCCGTGCGCGCCGGCGCTTCAGGGAGTGCTTCGGGGAACTGGCGGCCGTGCTGTGCGGGGCGTCCGGTGGCTCGTCGGTCCTGGGGGGTGCGTCAGTCTCCGGTGATGCGTCCTTCTCCGGCGATGCGTCGGCGTCCGGTCGGGCGCCGGGCTCCGGCGTGTCGGTTTCCGGGGGGACGTCGACCCGTGAGGCGGACCGTTTCGCCAACGCTCTGTACGGGCTCGCCGAACTCGCCCGCGACGAGGGCGGCCTGGCGGGAGCGCTCCGCTCCGAGAGCGCCGTCCGCACACTGGAACGCGCCTGTCGCGCGCCCGGCGCCCACCGCGCGGCACGCGAGGCGCGCGTCCCCGATCTGCTCGCCGTGGCCACCTACGTGGAACGCGCCCTGCGCCCCCTCTCCCTCGACTGGTACGAGGACAACGGCCTCGGCGCGGTCGACCTCTGCCACGCCGCGTCCGGCGGCACGGCCGTCCTGCCGGGGCTGCTGGCCCGCCATTTCACCGGCGTGCCCCTGCTGGTGACCGAGTACGGCGTGCGCCTGCGCACGCACTACCTCACCGCTCCCGACGCCCCACCCGCCGTACGGTCCCTGCTCGCCGCCTTCCACGGCCGACTCGCGGCCGAGGCCTACACCCGGGCCGAGATCGTCACCGCCGGGAACACGCACGCCCGCCGCTGGCAGGAGCGCTGCGGAGCCGACCGCGGGAAGCTCCGCACGGTCTACCCCGGCATGGACGCCCGGCCCTTCGCGGAGGTCGGCGACTCCCCGGACTGCGCGGACCCGGACACCCTCGTCTGGGTCGGCCGCGTCGAGCCCGCCAAGGACCTGGTCTCGTTGCTGCACGCCTTCGCGGAGGTCCGCAAGCGGCAGCCGAGGACACGCCTGCGCATCGTCGGAGCCCCCGCCGGCGCCGAGGGCGCCGCCTATCTCGGCCACTGCAGGACACTGGCCGCCCAGCTCTTCCCCGACGAGGCCGACGGCCCGCACGCCGCCGGCGACAACCCCGTGTCCTTCGAGGAGATCGGCGGGCCGGAACTCCCGGGCGCCGCCGACGCCTACGCCTCCGGGGCCGTGACCGTCCTGTCCAGCGTCGTCGAGGGCTTCCCGCTCAGCCTCGTCGAGGCCATGCTCTGCGGGCGCGTCACGGTGTCGACCGACGTCGGCGCCGTCACGGAGGTCATCGGCGGAACGGGCCTGGTCGTACCGCCGCGCAACCCGCAGGCCCTCGCCGAGGCGTGCGTGGCGCTGCTGCGCGACCCCGAGCGCCGTGCACGCCTGGGTGCCGCCGCTCGCGCCCGCGCCCTCGAACTGTTCACGGTCGAGCAGAACATCGAGGCATTCCACGGCTCCTACCTGGAGATCGTGTCGCGCGCGCCGATCCGCCGTGTCGTCCTCGACGAGGCGGGAGCACCGCTGCCCTTCGCGGTCCCGGCCGAGGCCCACGTCCCGGTCCGCTGGGCCGACCCGTCGCCGTCGCCCCGCCTCGTCGCCCGCGGAGGCCCCGGCTGGGCGACGGACAAGCCCGTACGAGCCACCACTCCCGCCCCCGCCCCGGAGGGAGCGCGATGAACGACGTAGGCGAACTGGACCGACCGGGAACCCCGACCAGCCCGGGGGCCTGGGACGCCCGCTCGGAGGAGACCCTGAGCGCCGCCAGCGCGGGCGCGATCCCGCCCGTCCCGGAGACGGCGGCCGACGGCGAGCGGCCCACGGACCCCGAGGCAGCCACCCGCGACGAACCGCCCGCGAACCGGGAAACGGCCAGCGGACGTGAGTCGTCCGCGAAACGGGAAACGGTCAGCGGCCGCGAACCGTCTGCGAAACGGGAAACCGTCAGCGGCCCCGAGCCGTCCGCGCGGGAGGCGGGCGCCGACCGCAAGGCCGCCACCCCGCGCCGTGGCGCCGCGGACCCCGTGAAGGCGCTGATGCACCGTCACCGGGACCTCTGCGAACGCGCCGTGGACCCGCTGGAGATCGCCGCGGGGCTGGAGGCACACGGCATCACCGACCGGACCGCCGCCCGCTTCCGCCACCGGGATGTCTTCTCCCTCGCCGAGGAGATGTACGCACGGGCCTCCCGGGACGGGGAGGAGCCTCCGCCCGCCCCGCCCGCCGTCCCTCGGCCACGCGCAGACTGGGTCCTTCTGACGCTGCTGCCCGGCGCCCTGTGCGCCGCCGCCGTGTCGGCCCTCCGCCTCACCGACGGCCAGACGCGCCTGTTCGCGGCCGCCGTCGGCGCCCTCACCGTCGCCCTGGCCCTCCACGCGGCCCTGCGCCGAGGCCCCCTGAGCGCCGCCGACCGCACCACCCCCGGCAGAACCACCACGTGGACCGCCTGGCTCATCGGCTACGCCCTCCTGGGCGACGGACTGCTCCTCAACGCCGTCGCCGGGGGCCCCGACGCCCTGCCCACCGGCACGGCCGACGGCCCCTGGCCCCTGACCGCCGCCCCCGTCCTGGCCCTCGCCCTGGCCTGCGCGCCGGCGGCCTGGATCACCCACCTCCTCACCGGACGCACCCGCCGCAGACTCGCCGCCAGCCGCGGCCTGGACGACTTCGCCGCCGCCGTACGACCACTCCTGCTCGGCGCGTTCGCCCTGTTCCTGGCCGCTCTGGCAGCCCTGCTCGCCCTCTGCGCGGCGGCCCTCGACGAGCCCGCGGCCTACGCGGAGGTCCTCACCCTGGGCGCCCTCCTCTTCCTGGCCCGCCTCCTCACCACCCACGGCTTCACCTACGCCCCGGCCGTGGTCCTCACCGCCACGGCCACCGTCCAGGCGGCCGCCCTCGCCATGGTCTTCACCTCCCGCCTCCCCGGCTGCGGCTTCCTGGCCACCCCGGTCGAGGTCCTCGTCACCACCTTCGGCGCCGGTGGCGTCCCCACGCTCGCCTGCGGAGCCGCGGCCCTGGCCCTCCTGATCCACGCGACCCGCAAGCTGACCCGGGCCTCGGCCCACGCACCGCCGGAGCCCGCGCGGTGACCGCCGCGGACACCGGCCCCACCGCCGAAGGCACCCGCCCCACCCCTTCCTTCCCGCATCGAGGAGAACCCGCATGACCACCCACCCCGGAGCCACCGCCACCCCGGGAGCCGCGCGATGAGAGTCCTGCTGATCGGAGCCAACGGCTACATCGGGCGCTTCGTCGCCGACCGTCTGCTCGCCGACCCGGCCGTGCAGCTCACCGCCCTCGGCCGCGGCGACGACGCCGACGTCCGCTTCGACCTCGCCTCCGGCAGCCCCGGCGCCCTCACCCGCTTCCTCGACGCGGTCCACCCCGGCGTCGTCGTCAACTGCGCGGGCGCCACCCGCGGCGGCGCCCGCGAGCTCACCCGGCACAACACCGTCGCCGTCGCCACCGTCTGCGAAGCCCTGCGCCGCAGCGGCTGCGGCGCCCGCCTGGTGCAGATCGGGTGCAGCGCGGAGTACGGGCCGAGCCAGCCCGGCTCCTCCACGGCCGAGGACGCCGTGCCCCGGCCCGGCGGACCGTACGGCGTCAGCAAACTCGCCGCGACCGAGCTGGTCCTCGGCTCCGGTCTGGACGCCGTCGTCCTGCGCGTCTTCTCCCCGGCCGGACCCGGCACTCCCGCCGGCTCCCCGCTGGGTCGTCTCGCCGAGGCCATGCGCCGCGCCATGCAGTCCGGCGACGGCGAGCTGAAACTCGGCGGCCTCGGCGCGCAGCGCGACTTCGTCGACGTGCGCGACGTGGCCCGCGCTGTGCATGCCGCCTCGCTCTCCGCCGCGCAGGGCGTCATCAACATCGGCTCCGGCCGTGCCGTACGTCTGCGCGACGCCGCCGCGGTCCTCGCCCGCGTCGCCGGGTACGGCGGCGCCCTCCACGAGCTCGACGGCCCGCCCGGCGCGCTGCGCCCGGCCATCGGCCACCCCCGGCCCGACTCGGACCACGCGCACCCGGTCGCGTACCCGTACCCGGACGGCTGCGGCAGCTGGCAGCAGGCCGACGTGCGCACCGCGCGCGACCGGCTCGGCTGGCGCCCCCGGATCGGCCTCGAGGAATCCCTCGCGGACATCTGGATGGAGGCGGCATGCCGCATCTGACCAGCACACGACTGCGCACGTCGAGCACGGAGCTGCGCCCCGGCGTCGGCGTCCCCGGCTACGCCCACCCCCTCCTCGCCCCCGCCGAGTGGGGCGAACTGACCCGCCCGGGCACCCCGCTGCACTGGGTGGTCCTCAACGTGGCCGACGGCCCCGGGACCCGTCCCGACCCGCACTGCCTGGAGGCGGCCGGCCGCCTGCGCAACGCGGGCGTCCGCGTCCTCGGCCTGCTCGACACCCGGCACGGTTCCCGAGCCTTCGGGGAACTGGTCGCCGACGCCCACCGGTACGTCGACTGGTACCAGGTCGACGGCTTCCTCCTGGACCGCTGCCCGGCGGACCACGCCAGGCTGCCCGAGGTCCGGCGCACGGTCGCCACGCTCCGTGTGATCCGTGACGATGCCCACATCGTCCTCGGGCACGGCATCCACCCGAACCCCGGCTACGCCGAGCTCGCCGACCAGCTCGTCACCTTCTCCGGCCCCTGGAGCGACTACCGCTGGTCGCAGGTGGCGGAGTGGACCGCCGACCATCCGCCGGAGCGCTTCTGCCACTTCGTCCACGGTGTGCCCCGCGCCCACCTGGACGAGGCCCTGCGCATCGCCCGCTGGCAGGGCGCCGCGACGATCTGGTTCACCGACCACACGGACTGCGGTGGCCGAACCGACCCCTGGGAGTCGATGCCCGGCTACTGGGACGACATCGTCTCGCTGGTCGGAACAGGTGTCTCGGAATGAAAAAGCACATGGCACTGTTACGGGGAGAACAACCGTAGTGATTGACCGACCAACGGAGTCCCCGTGTCGTTGCCACCCCTGGTCGAGCCGGCTGCCGAGCTCACCGTAGACGAGGTTCGCAGGTACTCCCGCCACCTGATCATCCCCGACGTCGGGATGGACGGGCAGAAGCGGCTGAAGAACGCCAAGGTGCTGTGTGTGGGCGCCGGCGGCCTGGGCTCGCCGGCGCTGATGTACCTGGCCGCCGCGGGCGTCGGCACCCTCGGCATCGTGGAGTTCGACGAGGTCGACGAGTCGAACCTGCAGCGTCAGATCATCCACAGCCAGGCCGACATCGGCCGCCCGAAGGCCGAGTCCGCCCGTGACAGCGTCAAGGGCATCAACCCGTACGTGAACGTGATCCTTCACGAGGAGCGGCTCGAGGCCGACAACGTGATGGACATCTTCAGCCAGTACGACCTGATCGTCGACGGCACGGACAACTTCGCGACCCGCTACCTGGTCAACGACGCCTGCGTGCTGCTGAACAAGCCGTACGTGTGGGGTTCGATCTACCGCTTCGACGGCCAGGCGTCCGTCTTCTGGTCCGAGCACGGCCCCTGCTACCGCTGCCTGTACCCGGAGCCCCCGCCCCCCGGCATGGTCCCCTCCTGTGCCGAGGGCGGCGTCCTGGGCGTGCTGTGCGCGTCCATCGGCTCCATCCAGGTCAACGAGGCCATCAAGCTCCTCGCCGGCATCGGTGAGCCGCTGGTCGGCCGCCTGATGATCTACGACGCCCTGGAGATGCAGTACCGCCAGGTCAAGGTCCGCAAGGACCCGAACTGCGCGGTCTGCGGTGAGAACCCGACCGTCACCGAGCTCATCGACTACGAGGCCTTCTGCGGCGTCGTCTCCGAGGAGGCCCAGGCGGCGGCCGCCGACTCCACGATCACTCCCAAGCAGCTCAAGGAGTGGATCGACGACGGCGAGAGCATCGACATCATCGACGTCCGTGAGCCGAACGAGTACGAGATCGTCTCCATCCCCGGCGCCCGGCTGATCCCGAAGAACGAGTTCCTCATGGGCACCGCCCTGGAGAGCCTCCCGCAGGACAAGAAGATCGTCTTGCATTGCAAGACGGGTGTCCGCAGTGCGGAAGTCCTCGCGGTGCTGAAGTCCGCGGGCTTCTCGGACGCCGTCCACGTCGGTGGCGGCGTGATCGGCTGGGTCAACCAGATCGAGCCGGACAAGCCGGTCTACTAGGCCGTACCCGGTCTGCCTATCCGAGCGGCGGGGGCTTCGCGCACCACGGGTGCCCGGAGCCCCCGCCGTCGTCATGAGCAGACCTTGCCGTCCTTCGGCACCGACCCGTCCAGCAGATACGCGTTCACCGTGGAGTCGACGCAGTCGCTCCCACTGCCGTAGGCGCCATGCCCCTGGCCCCGCCAGGTGAGCATCACGCCGACACCCTTGCCCAGCTCGTCGGCCATCCTCCGCGCGCCCTCGTACGGGGTGGCCGGGTCGCCGGTGTTGCCGACCACCAGGATCGGCGCCGCGCCCGCCGCGCTCACCTCCGGGGTGTCGTGCTGCCCGGGCACCGGCCAGTCGTGGCACCAGCCGGCCGTGTCCCAGCCGAGGAACGTGCCGAAGACCGGGGAGATCTTCTCGAACCGAGGCAGCAGCTTCTTCGTCTCGGCCGCGGTCGGCCGCTGCCGGTCGTCCAGGCACGATATGACCCGCTGGGAGTGCGTCGTCGTGCCGTAGCGGCCCGACGGGTCGCGTTCGTTGTAGCCGTCGGCCAGGGCCAGGAGCTCCGAGCCGTCTCCCTGCTCCGCCGTGTCGAGGGCGCTGGTCAGTGTCGGCCAGCTGTCCTTGCTGTACAGCGGGAGGATGATGCCCGTGACCGCGAGCGTCTGGGTCAGCTTCCGCCCGGGCGTGGCCGTCGGCAAGGGCCGGGCGTCGATCCGGCGCAGTAGGTCCACGATCTTCCGCGAACCCTCGGCCGGGTCCTGGCCGGTGGACTCGAGGTAGCCGTCCAGCGCGCGCTGGAAGCCCCTGGCCTGGTTCTGGGCGTGCCCCACGGTGTCGGCGCCGGGGTCCACGACCGCGTCGAGCGTCATCCGCCCGACCTTCTTCGGGAACAAGTGGGCGTAGGTGCCGCCCAGTTCGGTGCCGTAGGAGATGCCGAAGTAGTTCATCCGGTCGTCGCCGAGGGTCTGCCGGACGCGGTCCATGTCGCGGGCCGAGTCGGCCGTCGACACGTGTGCCAGCAGCTTCCCGGCGTCCTTCTGGCAGCCCTTGGCGAAGTCGGCGGCGTCCGCGAAATAGGCCTGCTCCTCTGCGGGGGTGTCCGGGGAGACGTCCACCGATTCCGCCGCCTGGATCTCCTTGTCACCGCGGCAGCGCACGCCCTCGCTGGCACCCACTCCGCGCGGATCCCAGCTCACCAGGTCGTACCGCTCGCGGAGCCGGGAGACCGTCGGGGCGTACGACGGCATCATGGACACGCCCGAGGCCCCCGGGCCGCCGAAGTTGAACAGGAGCGAGCCCGCGCGGTCGTCGCCGCGGGCCTTGGCACGGATCAGCGCCAGGCCGATCGTCTCGCCGTCCGGCTCGGACCAGTCCAGCGGCACCTTGAGCGTCGCGCACTGCCATTCGCTGCTCGGCGCCGGGGCGTCGGCCGTGGCTTTGCAGCGGCCCCAGGAGAGCCCGCCCTTGTCGTCGTCGGACGAACCGCCGGAGCAGCCCGCCGCCAACAGCGCCGAGGCGACCGCCAGAGCGGTCCACCGTACGGAACGCGTCATGTGCCCATCCCCCCTCGCAGGCCGTCCGCTCCGTGCCGCGGATGGCGGTCAGGCCATGGTAGGCAGATCCCGCCTCGGCCGTTCCAGCCTGTGGATAACCTTCTGGCCTGCGCGTTTATGGGGTTCGGGCCGGGGTCAGGTGCAGACGGTCCCCGCCCTCGGCACCTTTCCGTCCAGCAGATAGCCGTTCACGGCGCCCCGCACGCACTTGTTCTCGCTGTCGTAGGCGCCGTGCCCCTGCCCCCGGTACGTCAGCTCGACCCCGACGCCCTCGCCCAGCGCGTCCACCATCTTCCGCGCGCCCTCGTACGGGGTGGCAGGGTCGCCCGTGTTGCCGACGACCAGGATCGGCGCCGAGCCCGGCGCGCTCACGTCGGGGTGGTCGGCGGCCCCCGGCACCGCCCAGTCGGTGCAACTGATCATGCCCCAGGCCAGGTAGTCGCCGAACAGGGCGGACGCCGCGCGGAACTCGGGCAGCTTCCGCTCGACGTACGCCGTGTCGTAGCGGGGTTTGTCGTCGGCGCAGTTGATGGCGGTGTTGGCGGCGGCGAGGTTGCTGTACTCGCCGTTCTCCTCGCGGCCGTTCATGGAGTCGGACAGCAGCAGCAGGATGCTGCCGTCACCGCTGTACGCCTGCTGCAGGCCCTGGGTGAGGTACTCCCAGAAGTCCTGCGAGTACAGCGCCTGTGCGATGCCGCTGGTCGCCGCGGTCTGGGTCAGTTCGCGCGGGAAGACGCCCGGGATGGGCCGGCTGTCGAGGTCCTCCAGCAGCCTGGCGATACGGTTCTTCACGTCCTGGGCGCTCGTGCCGATGGGGCACTCCTCGGCCTTGGAGACGCAGTCCTGGGCGAAGTTGTCCAGCGCGAGCTGGAAGCCCTTCGCCTGCCCGAGCGAGCCCTGTTCGGAGTTCTGCGTAGGGTCGACGACGGCGTCGAACACGGCGCGGCCGACCCGCTTGGGGAACAGGTGGGCGTAGACGCCGCCGAGTTCGGTGCCGTAGGAGATGCCGAAGTAGTGCAGCTTGCCGTCGCCGAGGACCTGGCGCATCAGGTCCAGGTCCCGGGCCGCGTCGGTGGTGCGCACGTGCGGCAGCACCTTCTTCGAGTTCTGCTCGCAGGCCTCGTTGAACTCCTTGGTGTTGTCCAGCAGCTCGGTGCGCTCGGCGGCGTCGTCGGGCGTGGCGTCCTGCTGGAAGTACGCGTCGAGCTGCTGGTCGTTCTCGCAGATCACGGGGGCGCTGCGGCCGACGCCGCGGGGGTCGAAGCTGACCAGGTCGTAGCGGCTGCGCAGGGTCTCGTAGCCCTCCGCGAAGGCGGGCAGCGAGGAGACGCCCGAGCCGCCTGGCCCGCCGAAGTTGAAGATGAGCGAGCCGATGCGCCGGCTCGCGTCGTCGGCCCTGGCGCGGATCAGTGCGAGGCCGATCGTGTCGCCCTCGGGGTCGTTCCAGTCGAGGGGCGCCTTCATCGTGGCGCACTGCCACTCGCCGCCGTCCGGCAGCGGCGAGGGCGGGGCGCCTCCGCCCTGTGCGTCGGACGGGGCCGCGCAGGCCTCCCAGTCAAGCTCCTGCCGCGTGAGGTCCTCGTCCTCGGCGTCGCCGTTTCCGCAGCCCGTCGGCACGGTGGCCAGCAGCAGGGCGGTGGCGGTGAGGGCGGCGGCGCGCAGCCGGAGGCGGGTTGGCATGGTTCCATCCTGCGGCGGCGCGGTGCCGGGCGCGCGGGACGCGTGCCGTACGAGGGAGCAGGTGCCGATGGTGCCGGAGTGCGCGTCGCGCGGTCGCGTCAGAGCGCTTGCTTGCGGGTGAGGTGGTTGAAGGCCAGCCAGCCCGGCAGCACGGGCAGCCACAGCGTCAGCAGGCGGAACAGCAGGACCGCCGGTGCCGCGACCTCCTTGGGGAGCCCGACGGCGATCAGGCCGACCGTCAGGGTCGCCTCCACCGCGCCCACACCGCCCGGTGTCGGTGCCGCGGACCCGAGGGCGTTGCCCGCGAGGAAGACGACGGCGACGCTGGCGAGGCTGATCGAGGTGGACTCGTCGCCGAAGGCGCGGATCGACGCGTCCAGGCACATCACGAAGCAGGCGGTCAGCAGCAGCATGCCGCCGATGCCGGTGACCAGCTTCTGCGGCCGCTGGAGCACGTCCAGCATGCGCGGCACGACACCCGCGAACAGCGACCTCACGCGCGTGACGACGAACTTCCGCAGGAACGGCACGGAGGTCACCACGAGCACGAGCACCGCCACCGTCAGCAGGCCGGCGATGACCGTCCGGGACGGCGACAGCGACGGCGTCTTCTCCGTGCCGGTCAGATAGCCGAAGGACAGCAGCATCAGGATGTGGCAGCCGAGCCCGAACAGCTGCGACGCGCCCACACTCGCCACCGCCAGCCCCGGTCGCACTCCCGCGCGCTGCAGGAAGCGCGTGTTCAGGGCGACTCCGCCCACCGCCGCCGGGGCGACGATCTTCACGAAGGACCCGGCGACCTGCGCCGCCACGGTCCGCAGGAACGGCACCCGCTCGGGCACGAAGCCCAGCAGCGCCATCGCCGCCGCGATGTAGCTGCACATCGAGAACAGCACGGCCGCCGCGACCCAGCCCCACTCGGCGTTCGCGATGAGCGGCCCGAACTCGATGTGCGTGAGCTGCGTCAGCAGGAAGTACGCGCCGATCGCGCCCGCCATGAAACTGATCAGCGTGCGCGGCCGCACCCGCTCCAGCCGGGCCGGCTCCACCGGTGCCTGCGGCCTGATCCGCAGCACCTCGTGCCGGATCTGCGTCAGCAGATCCTCCTCGCGCGCCTCCTCCAGGGCCTCGTCGATGGCCCGCTTCTCGGCCCGCTGCTCCGCCCGTACGGCCTTCTTGTCGGGCTTCTCCAGCACCGGAGCGGTCTCGTCCGAGGCCTCCTCCAGGCGTGCCTGCTTGTTCTGCCGGGACGCCTCCAGGACCGCGTCGCGCTCGCGCTGGGCCCGCTCCCGGGCCAGTCTGCGCAGCGTCGCGCGCGTGGAGCGGCTCAGCGCGATGGGCTGGAGCATCGGCAGGCAGTCCGCCACGGCGTCCGGGCCGAGCACGTTCACCGCGGAGGCCACCGCCCGCTCGGCGCCCACCCGGAGGCCGAGGGTGACCAGCAGCTGGGAGGTGTCCATGCGCAGCAGCAGGTCGCCGGCCGCGATCTCGCCGACCCGCAGGTCGGTGAGGATCACCGTGCCGGAACGATCCACCAGAATCGCGTCGCCCACCAGCCTGCGGTGCGCGATACGCCGGGACTGCAGCGCCTTCACCTGGTGCCAGGTGTCGTGCAGCAGGTCGTCGGTGATCTCCTCGTCCGGCAGCGAGTCGAGGGTGCGGCCGCCGCTGTGCTCGTAGACGAGCATCACGGCGTCGGGGCCGAGCTCGGAGGTGGCGATGAGCTTGGGCGCGTTGGCGCCGGCCGCGATGGCCGCGTAGGCCAGGAGCGCCTCCTGTTCCAGGGCCTGACGCAGCGACTGGAGGCTGCTGCGGGTGGCGAAGCCGCGCAGGGTGAGGTTCCGCCAGGCGCGGTAGAAGAAGCCCTGGGCCTGCTGCTCCCGGTCGACGACGGTCACGTCCAGCGGGGGACCGTCCTCGAGGGTGACGAAGTAGCGTCGGCCCCGGTCCCCGGTGTCCGGGTTGTGGTCCGGGACGTCCTCGCGCGAGGCGCTGACGGGGCGGAAGCCGACGGTCCGCAGACCGGCCATCAGCGTCTGCCCGGTGGGCCGGACGTTCGGCGAGCCGACCGCGTAGAGCGTGCCGTAGGCCACGGTCCAGCCGATCAGCACGGTGAGGATGATCGAGAACGGTGTCGTGTACCCCGTCACGAGCATCGAGAAGGCGTCGAGGAGCAGCACGACCCAGAGCACCGCGCGCCATCTCGGCCTGCGGGACATGCCGACGGCGGTCATGTACGCGATGACCGGGGCCAGATAGCCGTGCACGGGATCGGTCAGTGCGTGGATGTCGCCGGGGGAGGGCTGGGTGAGCGCCTCCTGGATGGAGTCCGGGGCGGCCCGGGCGACCCACAGGTCCGTGGCAAGCGTCACTCCGTGCGCCAGGACGGCCGCGAGCACACCGTCGGCGATCCTGAGCCCGTCCCGTTTGATCAGCCGCTCGATGGCGAAGGCGACCGGCACCAGCAGGATCGCGATGCTGGAGGCCAGGCCCGCGATCTTGATGAGCAGGTCGGGCGCCTGTCCGGTGCCCTTGTTGATGTCCTGTTCCAGGCCCGAGGTGGTGCCGTGCGCGAACGCGGCGATCCCGATCAGCACCGCGACCGCGAGCACGCCCACCAGGAGCCGCATCAGGTCGGACGGGCGGTGCACGCGCGCGGGGAGCAGCGGTTCGTCGCCCTCCACCTCGTCGACGTACGCGGTGTCGGCCTCCTCGGCGTCCGCCCGGACCTGCTTCCCGGCCGTCTTGGGGCCGTCGTCCGGGGAATCCGGGCGCGACGAAGCGTCAGAGGTGCCCTCCGGGTCCTCGGGGTGCGCACCCTGCTGCTTCATCGTCTCTTCTTGGTCTCGTATCACCGGTCACCGCCCGCACGATGGTGGCATGCCGCACCGACACACGGGGGCATCAGGGTGCACATGCGGGGGCGGACAGTCTGCCCGACGCGCTCCTGCCGGGCGAGGGAAACGCTCGGGGGCGGGCACGTCCCGTTGTCGGTGGGGTGGGGCAGGATGGGGCGGATGAGTGAGGAGAGCCCTGACGGGGGCCGGTTCGAGGACGAGGGCGCGCAAGCGCTGCCCGAGTACGCCGAGCGGGTCCTCGACGTCGCCGAACTGATTCCGCCGGGCCGTGTCATGACATACGGGGACGTCGCCGAATGGCTGGAGGAGGGCGGACCGCGCCAGGTCGGCCGGGTGATGGCGCTCTACGGAGGAGCCGTTCCCTGGTGGCGCGTGGTCCGGGCGGACGGCGTGCTGCTCCCGGGGCACGAGCAGCGGGCGCTCGGTCACTACCGGGCGGAGGGCACGCCGCTCAAGCAGGCGAGCCGCGCCGCCGGGGGACACCTGCCACGCATCGACATGAGACGGGCGCGGTGGGACGGCGGCGAACGCGCGGAGGGTCACACCTGACAGCTTCCGCCATCGGACCGCCTCCTGTGTGACCCGTGATCCGGACGGGGTAATCGGGGCACACCGGCGGCATGACGTACGTTCGTGAGACGAGGGGCACGAGTGCCGTGAGTGGCCGGCGGGAAAAAGGGGAAGCCCTGCTTCCGCCTCGCCGGTCGGCGTAGCGTCGGCTGCACGTGCCCCCGTCACCCCGCGGTCACCGCCCGCCACGCGCGGCGGCCCGCCAACCAGCACTTCCACCAGGACCGGCGAACCACGTGAGCTCCTCTTCCTCCACCAGCGGCCTGTCGCACCCCCGGGTGCGGCGGGGGAGCCGTGGCGCTTACCGACTGGTACGTACCCCTCCTGCCCGGGTGGACCCCCCTCTTTTGGACGCCTCGCAGCGCTCCGTGGTTGACCACGCGGCCGGTCCGCTGCTCGTCCTCGCAGGCCCGGGCACCGGCAAGACCACCACGCTCGTCGAGTCCGTCGCCGAGCGGATCGCCCGGGGCGGCGACCCCGAGCGCATCCTGGTGCTCACGTTCAGCCGCCGCGCGGCCGTCGAACTGCGCGACCGCATGGCCCTGCGCACCGGGGCGGCCCGCGCCCCCCAGGCGACCACCTTCCACTCGTTCTGCTACGCCCTGGTCCGCGCCCACCAGGACAGCGACCTGTTCGTGGAGCCGCTGCGGCTGCTGTCCGGCCCCGAGCAGGACGTCTCGGTGCGTGAGCTGCTCGCGGGCCAGGTGGACCTGGAGCGGCTCGGACTCGCACACGTGCGCTGGCCGGACGAACTGCGCGCCTGCCTGACCACGCGCGGTTTCGCCGACGAGGTCCGCGCGGTCCTCGCCCGCACCCGTGAACTCGGCCTCGGGCCCGACGCCCTGGACGCCTTCGCCCGCCGCACGGGACGCCCCGACTGGCGTGCCGCTGCCGCCTTCCTCGCCGAGTACCTCGACGTGCTGGACCTGCAGGGCGTGATCGACTACGCGGAACTCGTCCACCGCGCGGTGCTCCTCGCCCGCCGCCCCGAGATCGCCGCCCGGCTCGCCGCCCGCTACGACGCCGTCTACGTCGACGAGTACCAGGACACGGATCCCGCCCAGGTGCGGCTGCTGCACGCCCTGGCCGGCGGCGGGCGCACCCTGGTCGCCTTCGGAGACCCCGACCAGTCGATCTACGCGTTCCGCGGGGCGGACGTGAACGGCATCCTGGAGTTCCCGCACGCCTTCCCGCGCGCGGACGGCCGTCCGGCCCCCGTCGCGGTGCTGCGCACGTCCCGCCGCTCCGGCGCCGCCCTGCTGGCCGCCACGCGGCTGCTGACCCAGCGCATGCCGCTGACCCGGCTGCCCGCCGAGAAGGTGCGCGCCCATCGCGAACTCGCCTCGGTCCGGGACGGCGGCCGCGTCGAGGCGTACACGTACCCGACGGCCGGGACGGAGCTGGACAACATCGCCGACATCCTCCGCAGGGCCCACCTGGAGGACGGCGTCCCGTGGAGCGAGATGGCCGTCCTGGTACGCGCCGGTTCCCGGACCATCCCCACGCTGCGCCGCGCCCTGTCGGCGGCGGGCGTCCCCGTGGACGTCGACGGCGACGACGTGCCACTGCGCCATGAACCCGCCGTGGCGCCGCTGCTGACGGCGCTTCGGGCGGTGGCCTCGGCGGAGGTGGCGCGGGCAGACGGGCTCGCGGACGGTGCCTCCAGGGCGGTGGCAGACAGTGCGTCCGGAAGGCGGGGAGACGGCGCGCTGGCGGATGGTGCGTCCGGACGGTCCGGAGACGTGGCCTCCGGCGCGGTGGCAGACAGTGCGTCCGGAGGGCACGGAGACGGCGCGCTGGCGGACGGTGCGTCCGGACGGTCCGGAGACGTGGTCTCCGGCGCGGCGGTGGACAGTGCGTCCGGAAGGCAGGGAGACGGCGCGCTGGCAGACGGTGCGTCCGGGCGGTCCGGAGACGCGGCGGCGGACAGAGCGTCCGGAGGGTCCGGGCGGTCCGGAGACGCGGGATCCGGCGAGTCCGGGCCCGGCTGGCTCGACACCGAGACCGCCCTCGCCCTCCTCACCTCCCCCCTGGCGAGCATGGACGCCGCCGACCTGCGCCGTCTCGGCCGGGCCCTGCGGGACGAGGAGCGGGCCGCGGGCAATCCACTGCCGCCGCCCTCCGACGTGCTGCTCGCGCGGGCCCTCGCGGAGCCGGAGCGCCTCGCCGTGCACGACCCCGCGTACGCGCGTGGCGCCCAGCGCCTCGGCGCGCTGCTGCGCAAGGCCCGGGAGCGGCTGGCCGGCGGCGGCACGGCCGAAGAGGCGCTGTGGGACCTCTGGGAGGGCACCCCCTGGCCCGGCCGTCTGGAGCGGGCCGCCCGCCGGGGCGGTGCTGCCGGACGCAACGCGGACCGCGACCTGGACGCGGTCTGCGCCCTGTTCGCGACCGCTGCCCGCGCCGAGGAACGCTCCGGCGGCCGGGGCGCGCTGAACTTCCTGGAGGAGATCGACGCCGAGGACATCGCCGCCGACACCCTCACCCGGCGTGCCGTACGCCCCGACGCCGTCCGCCTGATGACCGCGCACCGCTCCAAGGGGCTGGAATGGCGCCTCGTGGTCGTCGCGGGCGTCCAGGAGGGCCTGTGGCCGGACCTGCGCCGTCGCGGCTCCCTGCTGGAAGCCGACCGCATCGGCCGCGACGGACTCGCCGAACCCCTCACCCCCGGCGCGCTGCTCGCCGAGGAGCGCCGCCTGTTCTACGTGGCCGCCACACGCGCGCGTGAACGGCTCGTCGTCACGGCCGTCAAGGCCCCCGCCGACGACGGCGACCAGCCCTCCCGGTTCCTGACCGAACTCGGCGTCGAACCCAAGGACGTCACCGGGCGCCCGCGCCGCCCCCTGTCCGTCGCGGCACTCGTCGCCGAACTGCGCGCCACCACGGTCGACCCGCGCGTCTCCGACGCCCTGAGGGAGGCCGCCGCCCGCCGGCTGGCCCGGCTCGCCGCCCTCGCCGACGAGGACGGCCGCCCCCTGGTGCCCTCCGCGCACCCCTACCGCTGGTGGGGCATGTTCGAGCCGACCGAGTCCAAGGTGCCGCTGCGCAACCGCGATCAGCCCGTCGTGCTCTCCGGCAGCGCGCTCGACCAACTCGCCAACACCTGTGCCCTGCAGTGGTTCCTGGGCCGTGAGGTGAAGGCCGACGCGCCCGCGACCGCCGCGCAGGGGTTCGGCAACGTGGTGCACGTCCTCGCCGACGAGGTCGCCTCCGGGCGCACCCCGGCCGACCTCTCCGTCCTCATGGAACGCCTCGACTCCGTGTGGAACGCCCTCGCCTTCGACGCGCCGTGGAAGTCGGAGCAGGAGAAGGACAACGCGCGCGTGGCGCTCGAACGCTTCCTCCAGTGGCACGTCATGGACCGCGCCGGGCGCACTCCGGTGGCCAGCGAGCACGACTTCGACGTCACCCTCGAGGCGGGTGACTACCAGGTGCGCATCCGCGGCCAGATGGACCGCGTCGAGGCCGACGGCGACGGCCGCGCCTACGTCGTCGACTTCAAGACCGGCAAGCAGGTGCCCACCGGGAAGGAGGTGGAGCGCCACCCGCAGCTCGCCGTCTACCAGCTGGCCGTCCGGGAGGGCGCCGTCGACGAGGTCTTCGACGGCGTGCGACCCGAGCCGGGCGGGGCCGAACTCGTCCACCTCCGCCAGGGCGCCGCCCGGCGCGACGGCGGCGAGGACCTGCCCAAGGTGCAGGCCCAGGAGCCGCTGGAGGGGGAGTGGGTCGGCGATCTGCTGGCGACCGCCGCCGGGAAGGTCCTCGACGAACGGTTCACGCCGACCGCCGGGCAGCACTGCACGCACTGCGCGTTCCGGGCCTCGTGCAGCGCGCGTCAGGAGGGGCGTCACGTCGTGGAGTGATCCATCGCACCACATGAGCTGACCTGCGGTTCTTCCACCCGGGACAGCAGATCGTGCCGCCGCTGTCAGTGCCCGCCGCTAGCCTCTTTCGTTGTGCCAGCCCGTATCACCGACCCCGAACAGCTCAAGGAGCTCCTCGGCATCCCCTTCACCCCGGAGCAGACGGCCTGCATCACCGCGCCGCCCGCCCCGCAGGTGATCGTGGCCGGGGCCGGCTCGGGCAAGACGACGGTGATGGCGGCACGCGTGGTGTGGCTGGTCGGCACCGGCCAGGTCGCCCCCGAGCAGGTGCTCGGCCTCACCTTCACCAACAAGGCCGCCGCCGAGCTCGCCGAGCGCGTCCGCAAGGCGCTCGTCAGGGCCGGCGTCACCGATCCGGACGCCATCGACCCGGACAACCCACCGGGCGAGCCGGTGATCTCCACGTACCACGCCTTCGCGGGCCGCCTGCTGACCGACCACGGCCTGCGCATCGGCCTGGAGCCCACGTCCCGGCTGCTCGCCGACGCCACCCGCTTCCAGCTCGCCGCGCGCGTGCTGCGCGAGTCACCCGGGCCCCACCCGGCGCTGACCCGGTCCTTCGCGGACCTCGTCGGCGACCTCCTCGCCCTCGACGCCGAACTGGCCGAGCACCTCGTACGCCCCGAGGCGCTGCGCGCGTACGACGCCGAACTGCTGCTGACCCTGCGCGGAGCCAAGCTCACCAACGCCGACCTGCGCAAGGTGCCCGAGGCGGCCGCCGCCCGCCGCG
The DNA here is from genome assembly GCF_040645895.1 of Streptomyces olindensis. Taxonomy (NCBI): domain Bacteria; kingdom Bacillati; phylum Actinomycetota; class Actinomycetes; order Kitasatosporales; family Streptomycetaceae; genus Streptomyces; species Streptomyces olindensis. The sequence continues at coordinate 22,681 of NZ_JBEYZD010000065.1, forward strand.
AGCTGGCCGAACTGGTGACGCGCTACCGGGCCGCCAAGCGCGAGCGGGACCTGCTCGACTTCGGCGACCAGATCGCCCTGTCCGCACAGCTCGCGAAGATCCCCGAGGTGGGCCGCGTCCTGCGCGACGAGTTCCGGGTGGTCCTGCTCGACGAGTACCAGGACACCTCGGTCGCCCAACGCGTCCTCCTGGCCGGCCTGTTCGGCGAGGGCACCGGCCACCCCGTCACCGCCGTCGGCGACCCCTGCCAGGCGATCTACGGCTGGCGCGGCGCCTCCGTCGCCAACCTCGACGACTTCCCCGAGCACTTCGCCCACGCCGACGGCCGCCCCGCGACCCGCCAGGCCCTCAGCGAGAACCGCCGCAGCGGCGGCCGCCTCCTCGACCTCGCCAACGGCCTCGCGGAGCCCCTGCGCGCCCTGCACGCGGGCGTGGAGGCCCTCCGCCCGGCGCCCGGGGCCGAGCGCGACGGCGTGGTCCGCTGTGCCCTGCTGCGCACCCACGCCGAGGAGATCGACTGGGCCGCGGACTCCGTCGCCCACCTCGTCCGCACCGGGACGGCACCCGGCGAGATCGCCGTCCTGTGCCGCACGGCGACCGATTTCGCCGAGATCCAGGGCGCCCTGGTGGCCCGGGACATCCCGGTCGAGGTCGTCGGCCTGTCCGGCCTGCTGCACCTGCCCGAGATCGCCGACCTCGTCGCCGTCTGCGAGGTCCTCCAGGACCCCGGCGCCAACGCCGCCCTGGTGCGCCTGCTGACCGGCCCGCGCTGGCGCATCGGCCCGCGCGACCTCGCCCTGCTGGGCCGCCGCGCCCGGCTGCTGGTGTCCCACGCGCGCGTGGAGGGCGACGACGACCCGGACCGCCGCCTCGCCGAGGCCGTCGAGGGAGTCGACCCGTCCGAGGTGATCTCGCTCGCGGACGCCCTCGACACGTTCCTGGAGACGCCGCTCGACGGCCACGGGGACGACGACGGACTGCCCTTCTCGCCCGACGCGCGCGTGCGCTTCGCCCGCCTCGCCACCGAGCTGCGCGAGCTGCGCCGCTCCCTGGCCGACCCGCTGATGGACGTCCTGCACCGCGTCCTTGCCGTCACCGGCCTGGAAGTCGAGCTGTCCGCCTCGCCGCACGCCCTGGCCGCCCGCCGGCGCGAGACCCTGTCCAACTTCCTGGACATCGCCGCCTCCTTCGCCGCCGGCGACAACGAGGCGACCCTGCTCGCCTTCCTCGGCTTCCTGCGCACCGCCGCCCAGTACGAGAAGGGCCTCGACAACGCCCTCCCCGGCGGTGAGAACACCGTCAAGGTGCTCACCGCCCACAAGTCCAAGGGCCTGGAGTGGGACGTCGTGGTCGTCCCCGGCCTGGTCACCGGCACCTTCCCCAGCAGCCAGGGCCGCGAGAAGTGGACCTCCCAGGGCAAGGTCCTGCCGCACGGGCTGCGCGGCGACGCCGACACCCTGCCCGACGTGCCCTCCTGGGACGCCAGGGGCCTGAAGGCCTTCCACGAGGCGATGAAGGAGCACCAGCACACCGAGGAACTCCGCCTCGGGTACGTCACCTTCACCCGCCCCCGCTCCCTGCTCCTCGGCTCCGGCCACTGGTGGGGACCCACCCAGAAGAAGCGCCGCGGACCGTCCCCGTTCCTCCAGGCCCTCTACGAGCACTGCGAGGCCGGGTACGGCGAGATCGAGGCCTGGGCGGACGAACCCGCCGACGACGAGGAGAACCCGGCCCTCCACCAGGCCACGGCGGAGCAGGTCTGGCCCCTGCCCCTGGACGAGACCGCCCTGGCCCGCCGCCGCGCCGCCGCTGAGACGGTCCTGGCCCACCTGGAGGACCTCGCGTCCCACGAGGACGGGCATCCCGCGGCCGTGCACGACCCCGATGCCCTCGACGACCCGGAGTGGCCCCCGCCGCCCGAGGACGACGAGCCTCCGTACGACGAACCGGACCCGTTCGACGACGGTCCCTTCGACCAGGATCCCTTCCAACAGGGCCCCTTTGACGAGGGCTCCTTCGACATGGCCACCTCCGGCGAGGGCGAGGCCCCCTCCGGCGAGCCCCCCGTGGAAGAGGCCTTCGGCGAACCCCCGGCGGGCGGCGACGCCCGGCCCGCGGACCGCCGCCCCACCGTCCCCCGCCAGGCGGCCCCACCGCAGCTCCCGCACGCCGGGGAGTACCCCCGCCTCACCCCCGAGGAGGCCCGCACCGTCGCCTCCTGGGACCGCGACCTCGACGCCCTCACCGGCGAGCTCCTGCGTGCCCGCGACAGCGTCACCGAAGTGCCCCTGCCCGCCTCCCTCACGGCGTCCCAGCTGCTGAGCCTCGCCGCCGACCCGGACGGCTTCGCGCAGGAGCTGGCCCGCCCCATGCCCCGGCCGCCCCAGCCCGCCGCCCGCAGGGGCACCCGCTTCCACGCCTGGGTCGAGGCCCGCTTCGAAGAGCTGACGCTGCCCATGCTGGAGCCGGAGGAACTGCCCGGCAGCGAGGCCGAGATCGCCGACGAACGGGACCTGGAGGCCCTCAAGGACGCCTTCGAGCGCACCCCCTACGCGCACCGCACGCCCTACCGGGTCGAGGCCCCCTTCCATCTCACGATCGCCGGCCGCGTCGTCCGGGGCCGCATCGACGCCGTCTACAAGGAGGGCGACGGGGAGGACGCGACGTACGAGATCGTCGACTGGAAGACCAGCCGCTCCCGCACCGCGGACCCCCTCCAGCTCGCCGTCTACCGCCTCGCCTGGGCCGAGCAGCAGGGCGTGCCCCCGGAGTCGGTCACGGCCGCGTTCCTGTACGTACGCACCGGGGAGGTCGTACGCCCCGAGGAGCTGCCGGACCGCGCCGCCCTGGAGCGGCTGCTCCTGGACGAACCGCCCGGCGGGCAGCCCGGTGAGGAACCGCACTCCGAGGACGTCAGTGCGGGCCGATAGGCTCGTGACCATGAGCCAGACCCCGGACAGCGTCGTCCGTACGTACATCGAGCAGCATCGCGGCGCCTTCCTCGACGACCTCGCCGAGTGGCTGCGGATCCCGTCGGTGTCGGCCCAGCCGGACCACGCGCCCGACGTACGACGCAGCGCCGACTGGCTCGCCGCCAAGCTGCAGGAGACGGGCTTCCCGACGGCCGAGGTCTGGGAGACTCCGGGGGCACCCGCCGTCTACGCCGAGTGGCCCTGCGACGACCCACAGGCACCCACCGTGCTGGTCTACGGCCACCACGACGTCCAGCCCGCCGCCCGCGAGGACGGCTGGGACAGCGAGCCCTTCGAGCCGGTCGTGCGCGGAAACCGCCTCTACGCGCGCGGGGCGGCCGACGACAAGGGCCAGGTCTTCTTCCACACCCTCGGCGTCCGCGCCCACCTCGCCGTCACCGGCCGTACCACCCCGGCCGTGCACCTGAAGCTGCTGATCGAGGGCGAGGAGGAGTCGGGCTCGCCGCACTTCCGGGCCCTGGTCGAGCAGCACACCGAGCGGCTCGCCGCCGACGCCGTGATCGTCTCCGACACCGGCATGTGGTCCGAGGACACCCCCACGGTGTGCACGGGCATGCGCGGCCTCGCCGAGTGCGAGATACGGCTGTACGGCCCCGACCAGGACATCCACTCCGGTTCCTTCGGCGGTGCCGTGCCCAATCCGGCGACCGAGGCGGCCCGCCTGGTCGCCGCCCTGCACGACGAGCACGGGCGCGTGGCGATCCCCGGCTTCTACGACGGTGTGATCGAGCTCACCGACCGCGAGCGGGAACTCTTCGCCGAGCTGCCCTTCGACGAGGAACCGTGGCTGCGCGCGGCCAAGTCGTACGCCTCCCGGGGAGAGGCCGGGTACAGCACCCTGGAGCGCGTCTGGGCCCGCCCCACGGCCGAGGTCAACGGCATCGGCGGCGGCTACCAGGGCCCCGGCAGCAAGACGATCGTCCCGTCGTCCGCCATGGTGAAGCTGTCCTTCCGGCTGGTGGCGGGCCAGGACCCCGGCCATGTGGAGAAGGCCGTCCGGGCGTGGGCCGAACAGCAGGTGCCCGACGGGATCCGCTGCGAGATCACGTTCAGCGGGGCCACGCGCCCGTGCCTGACGCCGCTGGACCACCCCGCCCTGCAGTCCGTCGCCCGCGCGATGGGCCGGGCCTTCGGCAAGCCGGTCCGCTTCACGCGCGAGGGCGGCTCCGGGCCGGCGGCGGACCTCCAGGACGTCCTCGGAGCACCCGTGCTCTTCCTCGGCATCTCCGTCCCGTCCGACGGCTGGCACGCCCCGGACGAGAAAGTGGAGCTCGACCTGCTCCTGAAGGGCGTGGAGACCACCGCCTACCTGTGGGGTGACCTCGCCGAGCACTGGCGCCATGCGCCCTGAGCGTTCCGTGCCGTCCGGACCGGCGACGCGCGCGGGGCACACTGGAAGGGCCGCCCCGCACCGCCCGAGCCCACCGGACCCGGCCGCCTCCCGCCGTACGTCCCGCTGAACAGTCCGCCGAACCCAACCGTTCCACCGGGGGAGTTGGAAGCACCCGTGACCACCTGGACCGACCACAACGCCGACCGACCCATCTCACTCACCGCCCCGAGCGGCATCGACCGGGCCGCGCACCACCGGCTCGACGAGGCCTGGCTCGCGGCGGCGTGGAGCCACCCCTCCACGCGCTGCTTCGTGGTCTCCGGCGGCCAGGTCCTCATCGACGAGACGGCGGACGGGCGTACCGAACTCGTCATGACCCCCTCCTTCGAGGCCCCCCTCACCGAGGCACACCGCTACTTCCTCGGCATCGACGAGGACGGCGTCAGCTACTTCGCCCTCCAGAAGGACTCCCTGCCCGGCCGCATGGACCAGTCCGCGCGCCCGGCGGGCCTGCGCGAGGCGGGACTGCTGCTGTCGGCGCGTGACGTGGGCCTGATGGTGCACGCGGTGGGCCTGGAGAACTGGCAGCGCACCCACCGTTTCTGCTCCCGCTGCGGCGAGCGCACGGTCATCGCGGCGGCCGGTCACATCCGCCGCTGCCCGGCCTGCGGCGCCGAGCACTACCCGCGCACGGACCCCGCCGTGATCATGGCCGTCACCGACGAGGACGACCGCATACTCCTCGGCCGCCAGGTCCACTGGCCCGAGGGCCGCTTCTCGACCCTCGCCGGTTTCGTCGAGCCCGGCGAGGCCATCGAGCAGTCGGTGCGCCGCGAGGTCCACGAGGAGGTCGGCATCACCGTCGGCCAGGTCGAGTACGTCGCCAGCCAGCCCTGGCCCTTCCCCTCCAGCCTCATGCTGGGCTTCCTGGCCCGCGCCACCACGACCGAGATCGACGTCGACGGCGACGAGATCCACGAGGCCCGCTGGTTCTCCCGCGACGAACTGCGCGCCGCCTTCGAGTCCGGCGAGGTGCTCCCGCCCTACGGCATCTCGATCGCGGCCCGCCTGATCGAGCTCTGGTACGGCAAGCCGCTCCCGACGAGAAGCGTCGCCTGACGGGGGCCGCCCGGGTGCCCGATCCCTACTGGAACCACAACGTCCACCACCACCCGGCGGTGCTCGCCGCCGTACCGGAGGGCTGCGGCACGGCCCTGGACGCCGGCTGCGGGGACGGACTGCTCGCCCGCAAGCTCGCGGCACGGGCGGCGTCCGTCACGGGCGTGGACCGGTCACCGGAGATGATCGGGCTCGCCCGCGCGCACGCGCCCGTGCCCGGCAACGTCAGCTACCTGGAGGCGGACTACCTCGCCGGCGGAACCCTGCCCGAGGGCGCGTACGACTTCGTCAGCGCGGTCGCCGTGGTCCACCACGCGCCGTTCGAGGAAGCAGTCACCCGCCTCGCCCGGCTCACGGCGCCGGGCGGCCGTCTGGTGATCGTCGGCATGGCCGCCAACCGGACGCCCCTGGACTGGCTCATCAGCGCGTGCGGCGTGCCCGCCAGCCTGCTGCTCGCCCGCCTCCACGGCGGCAAGCGGGGCCCGGCGGGCATGCCCATGGAAGACGCGCACATGTCCTGGGCGGAGATCCGGCGGGCGCTCGATCGCCTGCTGCCCGGCTGCCACTTCCGCCGCACGCTGCTGTGGCGCTACGTCATGGTGTGGGACAGACCACGAGAAGGCGGCCCCTGAGTCGCCTCAGGAACCGCCTTCCCGCAGTACCGCACGGCGACTAGGCGCCGATCTTCTGCTTCACCTGAGCCAGCGACGGGTTGGTGAGGGTGGAGCCGTCCGGGAACAGGACGGTGGGCACCGTCTGGTTTCCGCCATTCGCCTTCTCCACGAACGCGGCGGACTCCGGGTCCTGCTCGATGTTGATCTCGGTGTACGCGATGCCCTCGCGGTCCATCTGGCTCTTCAGCCGGCGGCAGTAGCCGCACCACGTGGTGCTGTACATCGTCACAGTGCCCAGCATGTCTCTCGTGCTCCTTCGGTGGCTCGGGGACGATCGGTCGCGCTGGTGGAACATATGTGAAAGCTCCACCATTCCCGGGACCCGGGCGGCACGGGGCGTGACGCCTGCCGCATTAGTACGACTATCGGTGCCTGCCTGTGGACAACCGGGCGCAGCCGTCTCCCACGACCTGGCAGCATGGCCGTGTGACAGCAGCAACGCACTCCACCCTGTTCCCGCAGGTACCGGACTCGGCCGACGCGGTGCTCGAAGGGCTCGACCCGGAGCAGCGCGAAGTGGCCACCGCCCTGCACGGCCCGGTGTGCGTCCTGGCGGGCGCCGGCACGGGCAAGACCCGGGCGATCACCCACCGCATCGCCTACGGAGTGCGCGCCGGCATCCTGCACCCCTCCAGCGTGCTCGCCGTCACCTTCACCAACCGCGCCGCCGGGGAGATGCGCGGCCGGCTGCGCCAGCTCGGTGCCGCGGGCGTCCAGGCGCGTACGTTCCACTCGGCGGCCCTGCGCCAGCTCCAGTACTTCTGGCCGAAAGCGATCGGTGGCTCCATGCCCCGGCTCGTCGACCGCAAGATCCAGCTCGTCGCCGACGCGGCCGCCGCCTGCCGCATCCGCCTCGACCGGGGCGAGCTGCGGGACGTCACCGCCGAGATCGAATGGTCCAAGGTCACCCAGACCGTCCCCGCCGACTACGCGCCCGCCGCCGCCAAGGCCGGCCGCGAGACGCCCCGTGACCCCGCCGAGATCGCCCAGCTCTACGCCGCCTACGAGGACATCAAGCGCGAGCGCTCCGTCATCGACTTCGAGGACGTGCTGCTGCTGACGGTGGCCGTCCTCCAGGACCGGCACGACATCGCCGAGCAGGTCCGCGCCCAGTACCAGCACTTCGTTGTCGACGAGTACCAGGACGTCAGCCCCCTCCAGCAGCGCCTGCTGGAGCTGTGGCTGGGCGAGCGGGACAACCTGTGCGTGGTCGGCGACGCCAGCCAGACGATCTACTCCTTCACGGGAGCGACGCCGGACCACCTGCTCGACTTCCGCACCCGCCACCCCGGCGCCACCGTCGTCAAGCTGGTCCGCGACTACCGCTCCACCCCCCAGGTCGTCCACCTCGCCAACGGCCTGCTGGCCCAGGCCAGGGGCAGGGCAGCAGACCACCGTCTGGAACTCGTCTCGCAGCGCGCCCCGGGACCCGAGCCGGTCTACACCGAGTACACCGACGAGCCCGCCGAGGCGGAGGGCGCGGCCCGCCGCATCCGCGAGCTCATCGACTCCGGGGTCCCGGCCGCCGAGATCGCCGTCCTGTTCCGTACGAACGCCCAGTCCGAGACCTACGAACAGGCCCTCGCCGACGCCGCGGTGCCCTACCAGCTGCGCGGTGCCGAGCGGTTCTTCGACCGCCCGGAGGTGCGCAAGGCGGGCGTCGCCCTGCGCGGCGCGGCCCGCTTCGGCGGCAACGACTCCCTCCTGGACGACGTCGTCGACCTGCCCTCCCAGGTGCGCGCCGTACTGTCGGGGGAGGGCTGGACGCCGCAGCCGCCGGCCGGCTCCGGTGCCGTGCGCGAACGCTGGGAGTCCCTGGCCGCCCTGGTGAACCTCGCGCAGGACTTCGCCGCCGCCAAGCCGGGCGCCACCCTGGCGGACCTCGTCGCCGAGCTGGACGAGCGGGCGAACGCCCAGCACGCCCCGACCGTGCAGGGCGTCACCCTCGCCTCCCTGCACTCTGCCAAGGGCCTGGAGTGGGACGTCGTCTTCCTGGTGGGTGTCGCCGAGGGCATGATGCCGATCACCTACGCGAAGACCGACGAGCAGATCGAGGAGGAGCGGCGCCTGCTCTACGTCGGTGTCACCCGGGCGCGGGAACGCCTCCATCTCTCCTGGGCGCTCTCCCGCTCACCCGGCGGGCGCCCCAGCCGCCGCCCCAGCCGCTTCCTCGACGGATTGCGCCCCGGCTCCACGGCCACCACCGGCCGCACCGGCACCGGCGCCACGGGCGGTATCGAGCGCGGAATCCCCGGAACCAGGGATTCCGCCCCGAGACGAGTGCAACGAACCCCCGCCCGCTGCCGGGTCTGCGGCCGCACGCTGACCGACGCGGGCGAGATGAAGCTGATGCGCTGCGACGACTGCCCCTCCGACATGAACGAGGCCCTCTACGAGCGGCTCCGTGAGTGGCGCGCCGAGCAGGCACGGAGCAGTGGTCAGCCCGCCTTCTGCGTCTTCACCGACAGGACTCTGATGGCGATCGCGGAGACCGCGCCCGACGACGAGCACGAGCTGGCCCGCATCCCGGGCGTCGGGATGCGCAAGCTCACCCGCTACGGAGCCGACGTACTGGCCATCTGCGCAGGCCAGTACAGTGCGGGGGACACGGATCAGGACTGACGCGAACTCGTCGAAAAAATAGTTTGCGCATGCCCCAGCAATCCCCATAGGTTCTTAGGCACGAGAGCAGCGGCCTTCTCGAAGGCCCTGATTCCGTGTTGTACTTGCATATCCGTCGGACTGGTTCACCCAGTCCCCCGAGACGCCGAGAGGAGGCGAGTCCAGTGATCAGCATCAACACCAGCTCCATCAGCACCGTGAAAATGACCGATCGCTCGGCCGTCTCCGCGTGCATGCTCGGCGTTTCGAACCTGGGCACCGGTCTGTCCGGCATTCGTGCCGCCCGTCCGGCGTCCGCCTCCGTTGCTCCCGCGGGTCTTCCTGTCCGCGAGCGCAATGAGCGACCGACCAAGGCACTGGAAGCGGCAGTAGCGGCACAGGCGCAGGCCTATGCCCTTACGGCGACCGGTGCCGGATTCCGGAAGCAGACGACGCAGCACCACCTGATGTGGGCCTTCCGTGGGCCAGAACCCTGGAGTGATCCAGCCTGATTCGATCAGGCCGGCGCCTTCAGGGCCGCGGAACCCCATCCGGGATCCGCGGCCCTTCTGTTTGTCCCTGACCAGGGACGACGGACCGAAGGAGCCTCGGGACAAGAAAAGAACCCGGTACCAGCCGCCCCCCGGCCAACAGCCGGAAACGACCAGACGAGGAAGACGAACCGTGCAACTCGAAGCGCACGCCCCGTCCGTACCGCCTTCCGACACGATCCCCAAGCCCGGCTCCACGGAGGACTCCACCTTGACCCCGCTCACCGCGCTCACCGCGCTCGACGACGCCATCGAGAACCTCGGCGTACCCGTCCCGTGCCGCTCCTACGACCCGGAGGTCTTCTTCGCCGAGTCGCCCGCGGACGTCGAGTACGCGAAGTCCCTCTGCCGCACCTGCCCGCTGGTCGAGGCCTGCCTCGCCGGCGCCAAGGAGCGGCGTGAGCCCTGGGGCGTCTGGGGTGGCGAGCTGTTCGTCCAGGGTGTCGTCGTCGCCCGGAAGCGGCCGCGTGGCCGCCCGCGCAAGAACCCGGTCACGGCATGAACACCGCAGGAACGATCGACCGCCCCCTCACGCACGACCCTCAGAAGCAGGCCCCGATGAAGCCGTCCACCGACGAGCCCGCAGGCTCCGCGACCCAAGACTTCACCACCACCGGCGCGACGGACTCGCGTCAGAACAGGACCCGACAGATGCAACTCATCCCAGAAGCCATGGCTCGTGCGCATATGCACGAGCGACTGCACGAGGCGGAGCGGGAACGCCAGGCCGTGCGCCTGGCGGCCGCCCGCCGGATGCAGCGCAGGGCGGAGCGCGCCTCCCGGCGTGCCCGCCGGGCGCTCGCCATGGCGGTCATGCAGTAGTCCACCGCACCTGAGGCGATGGCCTCCCGCCCGGGAGGCCGTGCTCTTCCCGCGGGGGCCGGTCCGTGCCGAACGGACCGGCCCCCGCGGTGCGTTGTACCCGCGCCGGGTGGAGCTCGGCGCACGGAGCGCGGGCGCCGCCGTCAGCGGAGGGCGGTGCGTGCCGTCAGAGATGCCCCGCGCGGAGGGCGCGCTGGGTCGCCGGTGTCTCCGCAAGAGCCGGGCACGGCGTTATCGTCGCGGGGTGACGAGTCCTCCCCGAGGCAGTGACGACGGCTCCACGGCGGACCCCCGGCGGCGCTTCGTGTGCGCCCGCTGCGGCGCCTCGGCCGACGACCCGACCGCAGGACCGCCCCTCACCTGGACCTGCTCCGTGGAGGACGGCGTCCGCCGCTACTTCTGCGAGAGCTGTTCCCGGGAGAACCTCAGGTCGATCGAAGGGCGCCTGGACTCGGACTGGTGGTGAAGCGCGGGCACCGGGACAACGGCGGTGCCCGCGGGGCTCACGCCTCCGCCACCGACGGCGCGCCGTCCACCGGGTCCTCCGGTACGAACCCCGGCAGCCACTCCTCCAACTCCTCGCGCAGACGCACCGTCGACCCCAGCTGACACAGCACGCCGATCGTGCTGAGGGTCACCCGGTGGATCAGCAGGTACGACGGCGGCAGGTTGAGCTGCTTGCCGAGCTGGTAGGCGGGGGAGCGCGGGTCTGCGATACGGGCCGCCTGGCTGCGCATCCAGCCGCGGGTGAAGGTGAACTCCTCGACCTGGGCCGGCTCGATGATCGGGAGCAGGTAGTCCAGGACCGCCTCGGGATCCAGCTCTATGGTCTCCTTGACGAAACCCTCCGCGCACAGCAGCTCGTAGACCGCCTCGGCCTCGCCGTCCAGGGTCATGCGCAGGGACTCGCCGATGGTGGCCGGCAGACCGCCCGGGAGACGGTCGACCGTCCCGAAGTCCAGGACGCCCAGGCGCCAGTCGTCCGCACCCTCCGGGCCGCCGGGGAGGAGCCGGAAGTTGCCCGGGTGCGGATCGGCGTGCAGCAGGCCGGTGCGGGCGGGGCCCGAGAACAGGAAGCGGGCCAGGAGCTGACCGGCACGGTCGCGCTGCTCCTGGGTGCCGTCGGAGATGATCTCCGACAGCGGGATGCCGTCGATCCACTCGGTGACCAGGACCTGGTCGGACTGGTGGACGACCTGCGGCACGACCACGTCCGGATCGTCCGTGAACTCCTCGGCGTGGACCTGCTGGGCCTGGGCCTCCAGGCCGTAGTCCAGCTCCTCCGAGACACGGTCCTTCAGCTCCGCGATCAGCGGCTTGATGTCCATGCCGGGGATCAGCGGCCCGAGCAGGCGGGAGAAACGGCTCAGCTGGTTCAGATCGGACAGCAGGGCCTCGCCCGCGCCCGGGTACTGCACCTTGACCGCCACCTCACGGCCGTCATGCCACACCCCACGGTGCACCTGGCCGATCGAGGCCGCCGCGGCGGGCTTGTCCTCGAACTCCAGGAACAGCTCGTGCCAGCCCTCGCCGAGCCGCTCCTCCAGCACCGCGTGCACGGTGCGGGTCGGCATCGGGGGCGCCGCCTCCTGGAGCTTGGTCAGCGCGGCGCGGTAGGGACCCGCCACCTCCTCGGGCAGCGCCGACTCGAAGACGGACAGGGCCTGCCCGAACTTCATCGCACCGCCCTTGAGCTCGCCGAGCACCTTGAACAGCTGCTCCGCGGTGCGCTGTTGGAGCTCGCGGCCGACGAGCTCCGCCGACTCGCCGACGATCCGCTTGCCGAATCCCCAGGTCGCTCGCCCGGCGATGCCGAGCGGGAGCGCGGCGAGCTTGGCGGTCCGGGTGACCGCCTTCCGGGGAAGATCAGACATGCGCCCTCCAAGTCCCAGCCGGCCGCTCCGCCTCTGCCTCACGGCACTGCTCCGACGGCCGTTGCACCGCCATTGTCTCGTGTGACTCCCCGTCCTGTGAGGGGTGCTCCCCCTTTCCTCTCTCCGCCGCGGCGCACGGGCATGCCGAATGGGGCCGGACCGGCCGGGCGTGCCAGTGGAGAGCAGGGAGGGAGACCTCCCAGCGCGCCCCGGCGCTCGACGGGACCCGGCCGTCCAGGAAGGCGAGTGCGTGGGCGGCCGCCAGCCCGGCCGTCGTTGTGGCCAGCGTCAGGTCGCAGGCCCGTACCTGCCGCTGCCGGCCGGAGCGCCACTGTGCCACGAGGCGAGGCCAGGCCGGATCCCGGTCGGTGCGGCTCTCGTGCCAGCAGCCCGCGCAGCCGGTCTCCCCGGGCAGGACGAATGGGCCGACCACGCCGGTTCCCTCCACGACACCGGCGTACAGATGGGGTGTCCCCGAGGACATCAGGGGCTCGGCGGCGGACGGGTCGGGCGCGTGCACCGCGACGTCATCCCGCGGGGCGATGATCACCAGGGAGAAGCCCGGGTCGCCCTCCTCCGGAGGTTTCTGGGTCGGTGTGCGGCGCGGTGGCCGGCCCGGCGCCGCCCGGCGCACGGCCCGGCGGGCCGCCTCGTCCCGCCGGTCGCCGACGGCGTCTGCGGGCAGCCCGCCCGGGGCGACGTCCCAGGGCTCCACGCGGCCGACGTCGCGCACGTCGACCTCGCCCACGCCGGCCCCCGCCAGCAGCGAGGCCAGTACGGCGCCCACCCGGCCCGCGCCCCGCACCTGCACGCGCTGCGAGCGCCGGGCGGCCAGCCGGCCGATCGCGTCGCCGGGTGCCGACGTGGTCAGCGACAGCGAGGCCAGGTCGGGGCGCAGCCGGTCCAGGACCTCCTTCTTCCGCCGCAGGGCGTCGGCCGCCGGCCCGCCACCGCGTGCGTCGTCCAGGATTCCGGCCTCCGCGAGGCCGCGCACCAGTCCGTCGACGTGGCCGTCGGGCAGATCCATGCGGCGGCCCTCCTCGCGGAGCAGCTCCAGCCCCCGTGTGCCGTTCAGCAGGTCGAGGAAACTGCCCGACGCCAGGTCCATCGGGCCGAGCGTCATCGCGTGCGCCGGTGTCATCCCGAACTGCACGGTGTTGAGATCGCGCCAGCCGCGCCTGAGCGCGGGTTTCACCATCGGATGCATGACAGGCCCCCCGAATGCCCTAGATCTTCCCCATATGCCGGTCGAGCGTGTGCGCAGGCCGGATCTGCGGCAGGCGCGGACCGGCCGGCCGGCCAGCGAGCAAGCCAGCCAGCCAGCGAGGCAGCCGACCAGCCACCGAGCAAGCCACCGAGCCAGCCAGTAAGCAAGCCAGCCGGCCGCCCCTGGTCCCGGACCGCACCCGCCCGTCGCTTCGCCGACCACAGCCAGCATGCCTAAACCCGCAGCCCGCTGCCGAAAGTTGTCCACAGGCAGGGGTATTCGTCGTACAAATCCGGCGGCCGGCGGCGGCATCGGCACGGAACCGTCCCGGAGCCGGGACTTCCCCGGGTGCAGCCGGTAACGTCGGGGCGTGCCCGCCGACCCACTGCACCGCGCCGGAAAGCCACAGCGCAGCACGACGAGCCAGCCGCCGAGCGGCTCGGGGGCGAGCGCGATCGAGGTCCGCAGGAGCGCCCGCCGACGCAGGACGGTCTCCGCGTACCGCGAGGGCGATCGCACCGTAGTGCTCATCCCCGCCCGGATGTCCGAGGCGGAGGAACAGCGCTGGGTGAACGTCATGCTCGACAAGCTGGCCGCCCAGGAGAGCAGGCGGGCCCTCGGCGACGCCGAGCTGGCGGAGCGGGCCCGGCGGCTCTCGGACCAGTACTTCGACGGGCGCGCCCGGCCCGCTTCGGTGCGCTGGGTGACCAACCAGAACACGCGCTGGGGGTCCTGCACCCCCTCCGAGGGCAGCATCCGCCTCTCGCACCGCCTGCAGGGCATGCCCGAGTACGTCGTCGACTACGTCCTCGTCCACGAACTCGCGCATCTGCTCGTCCCCGGCCACGGACCCCGCTTCTGGGAGCTGCTGGAGGCCTACCCGCGCACGGAGCGGGCGCGGGGCTACCTCGAAGGCGTGGTCGCCGCCGAGCGGTTGCCCCATGTGCCCGGCGCGAGGGACGAGAGCTCCGCGGGGTGAGTGACCGCTTTCCGCGAACGAGCTGCCGATACGGCTGAGCGCGGGTTCTGTACCGGGTCTGTACCGACATCCTCCGGTGTCCGGATTTGCCGTTAGCCTGGCGCGACGCACTCACGTTCTGGATGGGGGACGGTCGTTACGCATGGCCAGGGAATTCCAACGCGGCCACAAGGCCAGGATCAGTGACCTCACCGCGGGCACGGATCTGTACGTAGGCGTGCAGATCACCGGCCCCGGCCTGAGTTTCGACATCAGCTGCTTCGGCCTCGACGCCGACGAACGGCTCTCCGACGAGCGGTACTTCGTCTTCTACAACCAGCCGAAGTCCCCCGAGGAGGCCATTCAGCTCCTCGGTGCCCAGGCCGGCGACACGGAGTCCTTCCGGGTGACGCTCGACCGGATCCCGCCGCAGATCCAGAAGCTGTCCTTCACGGCGACGATCGACGGCGCCGGGCAGATGTCCCAGATCGCCCCCGGCTACCTCCGCATCGTCGCGGGCGGCGAGGAGGTGGCCCGCTACCCCTTCGACGGCTCGGAGTTCTCCACCGAACGGGCCGTGATGCTGGGCGACTTCTACCTCAAGGACGTCTGGCGGTTCGCCGCCGTCGGACAGGGCTTCGACGGCGGCCTCGACGCGCTGCTGAAGAACTTCGGCGGCGAGGTCGCCGAGGAGGAGACGCCCGCGCCCGCCCCGCAGCAGCCGCAGGCCGGCGCCGCCCCGGGCTTCGCCCCGCCCGCCTTCGCCGTCCCCGGCACGCCGGAATCCGCGCCGGCTCCCGCACCCGTGCCGGCTGCCGCACCCGCCCCGGCTCCCACACCGGCAGCGCCTCCGGCCCCGGCGCCCGCGCCCGCCCCCCAGCCCGCCGCGCAGGGCTTCGCGCCCCCGCCCGGAGCGACTCCGCCCGGAGCGACCCCACACGGAGCCACCCCGCCCGGCCCCACACCACCGCCGGCCCCGGCGCCCGCACCCCAGGTGCACGCCGCCCCGACCATCGTCGCGCCCATGCACACCCCGCCCGGCGGTTCCCCGGTGCCGCCCCCGGCCCCGGCGCCCGCGCCGTACGGCCAGCCCTGGCAGCAGCCGACGGCGTACGGCCAGGTCCCCGGCCAGACGGCCCCGCCGCCTCCCGGATACGGCCAGCCGCAGGCACCCCAGGCCCCGGCCCCGCCGCCCGGATACGGCCAGCCCACCCCGCCTCCGGGCTACGGCCAGCCCACGCCGCCCCCGGGCTACGGCCAGCAGCAGCCGCCGTACGGGCAGGCCCCCTACGGAACCCCGCAGCAGGGAGCCCCGCAGGCCGCCGCTCCCCAGGGCGCGGGCGTGGCCGCCGCGCTCCAGCAGTTCAAGGAGACGCCCACCGGTCAGCGCTGGACGCAGCAGAACAAGAAGCTCGTCCGCGTCGACCTCGGCATCGGCGGGCAGCCCGTGCTGGCCCGGCAGGGCAGCATGGTGCTCTACCAGGGCAAGGTCGACTTCAGCTACAAGGGCGCGGGCTTCGCCGGCCGGATCGTGGGCAACGCGACCGGCCAGGAGATGCAGCTGATGCGCTGTACGGGTCAGGGGCAGGTCTTCCTCGCCGAGAACTCGACGATGCTGCACCCCATCGAGCTCCAGGGCGACGCCGTCTGCGTCTCCGCCGAGAACGTCCTGGCGTTCGACGAGAGCCTCACCTACGAGGTCCGCCGCATCGAGGGTCACGGCATCCCCGGAGGCGCGCTGTTCACGATGCAGTTCCAGGGCACCGGAACCGTGGTCGTGAAGACGCACGGCACGCCCGTGGTGCTGCCCGTCACGCCCACCACGTTCGCCGACTGCAACGCCGTGGTCGCCTGGTCGGCCGCGGCCCAGGTCGTCGTCTCCAGCCAGGTGCGGATGCGCCGCAACGCCTACCCCGGTGACACCGGCGAGAGCGTGAACCTCCAGTTCCGGGGAGCGCCCGGCAACTTCATCGTCGTCCAGCCGTACGAGGTCTGAGGGAGCCCGTCATGACACAGCTGCTCGCGGGCCACGCCCCCGCACCCGTCACCGCCCGCATGGAGAACCACGGCAACCACATGCTGAAGGTCGCCATGCAGACCGGGAACGACCTCCTCGCGCGCGTGGGGTCGATGGTCGCCTACGAAGGGTTCGTCCAGTACGAGCCCAACCCGCCGGCCGTGCGCCAGATCGCCAAGGACTGGCTGACCGGTGAGGGCGCGCCCCTGATGAAGTGCTCCGGCGACGGCCTGCTCTACCTCGCCGACTACGGGGCGAACGTCGTCGTGATCAACCTCAACGGCGACGGCATCTCCGTCAACGCCACCAACCTGCTCGCCTTCGACGCCCACCTCACCTGGGGCGTGGAGCGGGTCAAGGGCCTGGCGAAGTTCGCCGGGCAGGGCCTGTGGAACACCAGGATCTCCGGGCAGGGCTGGGTCGCGCTGACCTCCCGGGGCAAGCCGATCGTCGTCGACTGCGGTGGCGGCGAGGACGAGACGTACGTCGACCCCGACGCGCTCGTCGCCTGGTCCCCGAACCTCAAGGTGAAGGGCAAGCGCAGCTTCCGGGCGCAGTCGCTGATCGGCCGTGGCAGCGGTGAGGCCTATCAGATGGCCTTCTCCGGTCAGGGCATCGTCGTCGTCCAGCCCAGTGAGGACAGCACCGACCGCCTCCGGGTCCGGGGCTGAGGGGGAGCCAGAAAGCCATGCAGAGCCCGATTTTCGCCTACAACGAGCAGCAGACCCAGGAACGCTGGAGCCTGCAGAACAAGCAGATGCTGCGTGTCGCCCTGGAGGGCCACGACGACATCCTGGCCCGCAAGGGCACGATGGTCGCCTACCAGGGGCTCGTCGAGTTCGACGCCGAGTACCAGAGCAACGACCAGGCACGCGCGCGTGCGCACACGGGTGAGGGGCTCGACCTGATGCGCTGCCACGGGCAGGGCACGGTCTACCTCGCCAACCTCAAGCAGCACGTGCACGTCATGGAGGTCGAGCAGGACGGCCTCACCGTCGACAGCAGCTACGTGCTGGCTATGGACTCCTCGCTGCACCACGAGGTCATCGCCGTCGACAGCCTGTACGGCATCTCCGGCTCCGGGAAGTACCAGCTCAACATCACCGGCCGGGGCAAGATCGCCCTGATGACCTCGGGCATGCCGCTGCTGATGCAGGTGACGCCCGACAAGTACGTCAACTGCGACGCCGACGCGATCGTCGCCTGGTCGACGAGCCTGCGCGTGCAGATGCAGGCCCAGACGCACTCCTCGGGGGTGTGGCGCAGGCGCGGCAACACCGGCGAGGGCTGGGAGCTGAGCTTCATGGGCACCGGCTTCGCCCTCGTCCAGCCGAGCGAGCTGCTGCCGCCGCAGAACGCTCAGGTCGGCTCGGGTCTCGCCGCGCAGTACGGCATGGGGCAGCAGGGGGCGCGGGGGCAGAACCAGGGGAACGTCTGGAGCTGAGTGCTCCGCGGTTCGGCCGATCGGGTGAGGGGGTGTGGGGCCCGGTGTCGGCCGCGGGCCGTTCGTGGCCGGCCGCGCAGTTCCCCGCGCCGCCCCTGAGGGGCGACCGCTACGGCGGTCGCCCCTCCACACACTCAGGCAGCGAGCCTCGTGCGGGTCGCCTCCAGGAGCCGGACCACCGACTCGTCGGCCACCTCGGGAACCTCGTCGTAGCCGAACCAGCGCACGTCGAGCGACTCGTCGCTGATCACGTGTGCGGCGTCCGGCGGGGCCACGACCGCGTACTGGACGTCGAAGTGCCAGTGGCACGGCGGCGGGATCGGGTGCCGGTCCAGGCGGACCGGGCCGCCCGGCAGCAGGGACAGCCCCGAGACGCCGGACTCCTCCGTCGCCTCGCGCAGGGCCGCGCCCGCCAGGGACGCGTCGCCCGGCTCGCAGTGGCCGCCCATCTGGAGCCACATCCGCAGCTTGCGGTGCAGGGTCAGCAGCACTCGGCCGCCCTCGGGGTCGATCACCAGGGCGCTGGCCGTGACGTGACCCGCGTGGCAGGCCTTCCAGAGGCCGTCCGGGTGGTCCGCCAGGTGGTCCAGGTAGGCCTGGCGCAGCTCGGGCTGGTCCTCGTACTCCTTCAGCACGAGGACCGCGTCGTCGTACAGGCTCACTCGGCGTCGTCGCCCTTGCTCTTGTCCTCGCCCTCGTCCTTCTTGCGCAGGTCGGGCTTGTCCGCCGCCTCGCCGAGCATCTTGTCCAGCTCGGAGAAGTCGATCTGCTCGCGGTGCACGAAGCCGTCCGGGTCGTCCAGGTCGCTCGCCGTCGGCAGCATGTCCGGGTGGTGCCACAGGGCGTCCCGGCCGTCGACACCGCGCGCGTCCGTGAGCGAGGCCCACAGCCGCGAGGCGTCACGCAGGCGGCGCGGGCGCAGCTCCAGCCCGATCAGCGTGGCGAACGTCTGCTCGGCCGGGCCGCCCGAGGCGCGGCGGCGGCGCAGCGTCTCGCGCAGGGCGTCGGCGGACGACAGGCGGGGCTTCGCGGCGGCGTGCACCACCGCGTCGACCCAGCCCTCGACGAGCGCCAGAGCCGTCTCCAGACGGGCCAGGGCGGCCTTCTGCTCGGGCGTGTCCTCCGGCTGGAACATGCCCTGCTGGAGGGCTTCCTGCAGCTGCTCGGGGTTCTGCGGGTCGAACTGGCCGACCACGTCCTCCAGCTTGGCCGTGTCGACCTTGATCCCGCGCGCGTAGCCGTCGACCGCGCCGAACAGGTGCGAGCGCAGCCACGGCACGTGGGCGAAGAGGCGCTGGTGGGCGGCCTCGCGCAGGGCGAGGTACAGCCGCACCTCCTCCTGGGGGACGCTCAGGTCCTTGCCGAACGTCTCGATGTTCACCGGCAGCAGCGCGGCCTTGCCGGCCGGGCCGAGCGGCAGGCCGATGTCGGACGACCCGACGACCTCACCGGCGAGCACGCCGACGGCCTGTCCGATCTGCGTGCCGAACATGGCACCGCCCATCGAGCGCATCATGCCGATCAGCGGGCCGGCCATGGCCTGCATCTCCTCCGGCAGGACGTCGCCCATGGCGCTGCCCACGCGCTCGGCGACCGGGTCGACGAGCTCCTTCCAGGCGGGCAGGGTCGCCTCGACCCACTCCGCGCGACTCCAGGCCACGGCGGAGCCGGCGCCCGACGGCAGGGACGTGGCGTCGTCGAGCCAGAGGTCGGCCAGGCGGACGGCCTCCTCGACGGCCCGGCGCTCGGCGGGGCCGACGCTCGTGTCCTTGGTGCCGTCAGGGCTGCCCTGGGAGACCGTCTGGCGGGCGATCTGCTTGGCCATGTCCCAGTTCACCGGGCCGCCCTCGTAGGAGAGCATCTGGCCCAGCTGCTGGAACGCGGCGCCCAGGTCGGTGGGGTTCAGCGAACCGAACATGGCTGCGAACGGATTGTCCGCACCGGGGCCGCCGGGTCCGCCGCCAAAGCCGCCGGCTCCAGGCAGGCCGCCGAAACCGAACGGGTTGGCAGGTCCCTGACCACCACCGCTCTGCTGGTCCTTCTTCTTGCCCTCGTCGCCGTCGTCCGGCTCCTCCGGCGGAAGGCCGAATCCGAATGGGGTGTCACTCACGGGATTCCTCGGCTGGTAGGGCCGCCGGTTCTTTCCGGCGGCACGGCTGCCCGACAACACCACCCAGCGTAGACACCTGGGGCGGATCGGGCCTCGGTGCTTCGCCGACTGACGGCCTGCGGCAGGATGGATGCCACCTGGTACGCACGCGTCGCACGCGCTCGTACTGAAGACAACCGCTGGAGACGCCCGGTGAGTTCCCCAGATCCGCAGGTTCGCGCAGCGCGAAACCAGTCAACCAGTTCCGCGAGTCCCGCGGCCCGCGGGCCCGTCGTCGCGGTCACCGGCGCCGCGTACGGCGTCGGCGCGCTGCTCACGGAGCAGCTCGCCGCGTCCGACGAGGTCAGGCAGGTCGTGGCCATCGACGAGCGGCGCGGCGAGTGCGCGGCGGCGCAGTGGCACATCCTGGACGTCCGGGACCCGGCCATCGCGGACAAGCTGCGCGGCGCCGACGTGGTGGTGCACCTGGCACTGGATCTCGACCTCGAGACCGACGCGGCCGCCCGAACGGCCTACAACGTACGGGGGACACAGACCGTCCTGACGGCGGCCGCGGCGGCCGGCGTGCACCGGGTGGTGCTCTGCACCTCGGCGATGGTCTACGGGGCGCTGCCGGACAACGAGCTGCCGCTGTCGGAGGACGCGGAACTGCGCGCCACCGCGGAGGCCACGGGCGTCGGCGACCTGCTGGAGATCGAGCGGCTGGCACGGCGGGCACCGCGGGCCCATCCGGGGCTGAACGTCACCGTGGTGCGGCCGGCCGTCCTGGTGGGCGGTACCGACACGGCCCTGACCAGGTACTTCGAGTCGCCTCGGCTGCTGGTCGTCGCCGGGTCCCGGCCCGCCTGGCAGTTCTGCCACGTCGAGGACCTGTGCGGCGCGCTGGAGTACGCCGTCCTGGAGAAGGTCGACGGGGAACTCGCCGTCGGGTGCGACGGGTGGCTGGAGCAGGAGGAGGTCGAGGAGCTCAGCGGGATCCGCCGGATGGAGCTGCCGTCGGCGGTCGCGCTGGGGGCGGCGGCCCGGCTGCACCGGATCGGTCTCACGCCCTCCCCGGCCGGGGACCTGGCCTACACGATGTACCCCTGGGTGGTGAGCGGGAGCCGGCTGCACGACGCCGGGTGGCGGCCGCGGTACACCAACGAGGAAGTGCTCGCGGAACTCCTGGAGGAGGTCTCCGGGCGGCACACGGTCGCCGGACGGCGCCTGGGCCGCAAGGACGCGACGGCCGCGGGCGCCGCGGGCGCGACGGTGGCGCTGCTGGGCGCGGCGGCGGTGGTGCGCCGGGCCCGGAAGGCCCGGCGGCGGATCTGACGGGCACCTCCGCCGCCTGGCGGGGCACCCCTGTAGGAGACTCCAAACGCGTACGCGCGCGTGCCGGTCGATAGCTCTATTCCGAGCTGTCGGTCCCGTGCGGCACGATGGAGGCATGGCATCCACGAACGATCACCCAGGCGAGCAGGGCGCGCAGGACCCGGTCAAGCTGATCGGGATTCGGGACACGGCCCTCTCCGTGGACGAGGTGTTCCGGGCGGTCGGGGACGACGCGGCCGGCGGCACCGCGCTCTTCGTGGGGACCGTGCGCGACCACGACGGCGGCGCCGACGTGGCGGAGCTCGGCTATTCGTGCCATCCCAGCGCCGAGGCCGAGATGCGGCGGATCGCCGAGAAGGTCGTCGCCGAGTTCCCCGTGCGGGCGCTGGCGGCCGTGCACCGGGTGGGCGACCTGAGGATCGGGGACCTCGCCGTGGTCGTCGCCGTCTCGTGTCCGCATCGCGGCGAGGCCTTCGAGGCCTGCCGGAAGCTCATCGACGACCTGAAGCACGAGGTGCCCATCTGGAAGCACCAGCGGTTCTCCGACGGCACCGAGGAGTGGGTCGGCGCGTAGCGCCGTCGTTGAGGGGTGGTGGCCGGGAGACGGGAGGGCGGGTGGGCGCCTGCTGATCCGGGAGGCTGTCTTCCGGTTGCGTAACCGCACCCCTGGCGTGAGCGTTGTCACTGCGGATGGTTAATCTGCTGATCAGTCAGTTGCGGACGCTCAATGGGGTTGGAGGTCGGCATGGCGGCGCTCGCCTGGTTGCTGATTCCGCTTGTGGCTGCGATCGGCGCGGGCCTCTGGGGCAGTTGGGCCAACCGGACCCGCAAGGTCCGCGGAGACGGCCCCGAGCTCATCGGTTACGCCCGCTTCCGCGAGGCCATGGAGAAGCCCCGGCCGGGTAGCTGACGGACGGGAAACAGCAGGTCACGAAGGCCTGAGCGCGCAGGGCCGCCCCGGACGGGCGGCCCTGACGGTGCGCTGACAGAACCGTCCCGTACTGTCGAGTCATGCCACGCCGCACCGCGACGATGCTCGCCTCCACCCTGATGCTGATCGCGCTTCTGTGCGCGGGAGTGTTCATCCCCGTGCCGTACTCGGAGATGTCCCCGGGGCCGACGGTGAACACGCTCGGCGATCACGACGGCGAGCCGGTGCTGCAGATCGCGGGACGCAAGACGTATGCCACCAGTGGCCACCTGAACATGACCACGGTCCGGGTCACCAGCGCCGACTACCGCATGAACCTGGTGGAGGCCGTCTACGGCTGGCTCGCGCACGACAACAAGGTCGTGCCGCACGAGACGCTCTACCCGGACGGCAAGACCGAGGAGCAGTCCACCCAGGAGAACGCCGAGGAGTTCAGCCAGTCCCAGGAGAGCGCCAAGGTCGCCGCCCTGAAGGAACTCGACGTGCCGGTGAAGTCATGGGTGATCGTCTCGACGGTCGTCAAGGGCTCCCCGGCCGAGGGCAGGCTGCACGCGGGTGACGTGATCGAGGCCGTGGACGGCACGGTGGTCAAGGAGCCGGCCGACGTCGCGAAGCTGGTCACCAAGCACAAGCCCGGCCAGGACGTGCGCTTCACGATCGTGCCCGCCAAGGAGCAGGCCGCCGCGGAGAAGGAGAAGCGGACGCCGACGAAGACGCAGGACATCACCATCACGACCACGACGTCCGACGACGCGGGTGAGAAGCGCGCCATCGTCGGGATCTCCGCCGGGACCGACCACACGTTCCCCTTCACCATCGACATCAAGCTGGCCGATGTCGGCGGTCCGAGCGCCGGTCTGATGTTCGCGCTCGGCATCTACGACAAGCTCACGCCGGGCAGCCTGACCGGGGGCAGGTTCGTGGCCGGCACCGGCACGATCGACGACGAGGGCAAGGTCGGCCCGATCGGCGGCATCGAGATGAAGACCGTCGGCGCGCGGGCCAAGGGCGCCCAGTACTTCCTGACGCCCGCCGACAACTGCGCGGCCGCCGCCAAGGACACCCCCGAGGGCCTCACTCTCGTCAAGGTGGACACCATCCAGGACGCCCTCGGCGCCCTGAAGGACATCCGCGGCGGCGACACCGCGGACCTCCCGCGGTGCGGTAAGTAGCGAAGAGGGCGGAAAGGCCCGGCGGACCGGGCCCCACGGCCCGGCCTCTACTCCTCGAACGTCGCCGCCAGCGCCTCCGCCAGGCCCGGGACCAGGTCGGAGCCGGTCAGGACCTCAGTCGGGGAGTCCTTCTCGCGCAGGCGCAGGGCCGACTCGCGGGCACCCTCGCGCAGGACCGCGACCGTCATGCGCACCTCCTGGCGGTCCGGGTGCTCGGCCACCCACTTCGTCAGCGCCGCCTCGCTCAGATCCTTCGGGACCTGCGCCTCCGCGGACGGCGGCAGCATCAGGCGCTCGACGGCGAGGGCGCAGCCGACCACCGCGTCGGGCCAGGCGATGGTGGCGAGGAACTCGTCGAGCGGCTTGCCCGTTGGAATTTCGTCCTGCTCGATCGGGGTGAGGCCGGTGCTTTCCGGTTCGTCCCCCAGACCGAGCCGGTCGGCGAGCGAGGGCTGTTCGGCCCGCAGCCGTGCGGTGTCGACGAGGGCGAAGAGACGGGCCGGCTGGTCCCAGCCGAGGCCGGAGACGTACTCGTCGATCTCGAGCACGGCCCGGGTGAGCGGGTTCGCAGCCATGGGAGTGTTGGACATGGTCACAATCCTGCCTCGTTCCCGGCCGGAATCGGGAACCGAGTAAACGGTGAGTAAGTTGCATAGGTGGGGGCCCACGATCACGAGGGCCACGTACGGTCCGTGAAGACGCGGGCCTGACGAATCGACAGCGAACTTCGAGGTGCGCACCTTGGCTTTCCAGATGCCGGACCGCGGCGGAGGCCCGACAGGGCCGCGGATCAGAGTGGGCCGCCCGTCCCGGCGTGTCCGGACCCTGCTCATGACGCTGGGCGTCCTGGCCGTCCTCGGCATGGCGTTCACCATGTTCGCGGGCTTTTGGACGGACTGGCTCTGGTACCGGTCGGTGAAGTACTCCTCGGTCTTCACCACGACCCTGTGGACCAAGATCGGGCTCTTCTTCGTCTTCGGCCTGCTCATGGCCCTGGCGGTCGGGCTCAACATCTGGCTGGCGCACCGGCTGCGGCCGCCGCTGAGCGCCATGTCGATGGAGCAGCAGAACCTCGACCGCTACCGGATGGGCATCGCGCCCTACAAGAAGTGGCTGCTGTTCGGGATCACGGCCCTGGTCGGCCTGATCGCCGGCGCCTCCGCGTCCGGCCAGTGGCGGACGTGGCTGATGTGGATCAACGGCGTGTCCTTCGGCCAGAAGGATCCCCAGTTCCAGCTGGACGTCTCGTTCTACGCCTTCGACCTGCCCTGGTACCGGTTCCTGCTCGGCTTCGGCTTCGCCGCCACGATCCTGTCCGTGATCGCCGCCGCGCTCACCCACTACCTGTACGGCGGACTGCGCGTCACCAGCCCCGGTGCTCGCGCCACGGCGGCGGCCACCGGGCACCTGTCGGTGCTCATCGGCGTCTTCGTCGCCCTGAAGGCGGTCGCCTACTGGCTCGACCGGTACGGACTCGCGGTGAAGTCCAGCGACTTCCGGGCGACCGACAACTGGACGGGTCTGAGGTACGTCGACGCCAACGCCTACCTGCCGGCCAAGACGATCCTGTTCTGCATCGCCGTCATCTGCGCGCTGCTGTTCTTCGCCACCCTGTGGCGGCGCACCTGGCAGCTGCCCGTGATCGGCTTCGGCCTGATGGTCCTCTCGGCGATCCTCATCGGCGGCCTCTACCCGGCGATCGTGCAGAAGTTCCAGGTCCAGCCGAACGAGCAGGCCAAGGAAGCGCCGTACGTCGAGAAGAACCTCGAGGCGACGCGCAAGGCCTACGGCATCGACGGCACCAAGGTCACCGACTACTCCGGCACGAGCAAGACGGAGGACAAGACCACGCTCCGCGATGACGTCGACTCCACGGCGAGCATCCGGATCATGGACCCGAACATCGTCTCGCCGACGTTCCAGCAGCTCCAGCAGATCAGGAACTACTACGCGTTCCCGAACAACCTGGACGTCGACCGCTACGCCAAGGACGGCAAGGACCAGGACACGGTCATCGGCCTGCGCGAGCTGAACCTCGCGGGCATCCCGAAGAAGAACTGGATCAACAACCACTTCCGTTACACGCACGGATACGGAGTGGTCGCCGCCGAGGGCACCAGCGCCGACGCCCAGGGCCGTCCGAACTTCACGGAGTCCGACCTGCCCTCCGAGGGCGACCTCGGCACGTACGAGCAGCGGGTCTACTACGGCGAGAAGACCACCACGTACTCGATCGTCGGCGGTCCCCAGAAGGAGATCGACTACTCCGACGACAACGGCGAGAAGACCACCAGCTACAAGGGCGACAGCGGGGTCAACCTCTCCAACCCGGTGAACCGGGCGGCGTACGCGGTGGCGTTCGGCGAACCGCAGATCCTGTACTCCGGCGCCATCGGCGACGGTTCGCGGATCCTGTACAACCGCACGCCCAAGGAGCGCGTCGAGGCGGTCGCCCCCTGGCTGACCATCGACGGCGACGCCTACCCGGCGGTCGTGGACGGCCGGATCCAGTGGATCGTCGACGCGTACACGACGACGAACGGCTACCCGTACTCCTCGCGCACGACCCTCGGTGACACCACGGCCGACTCGCTGACCGCCACCAACGACAGCCGCGCGGTGGTGGCCCAGCAGAACCAGGTCAACTACATCCGCAACTCGGTGAAGGCGACCGTCGACGCGTACACGGGCGAGGTCAAGCTCTTCCAGTGGGACACCAAGGACCCGGTCCTGAAGACCTGGATGAAGGCCTTCCCGAACACGGTGGAGCCCAAGAGCGACATCTCCAAGTCGCTGATGGACCACCTGCGCTACCCCCAGGACCTGTTCAAGGTCCAGCGGGAGCTGCTCACGCGCTACCACGTGAAGGACGCCACGACGTTCCTCAGCGGCAGCGAGGTGTGGCAGGTGCCGGACGACCCGACGAACCGCTCGGGCAACGCGGTGCCGCCGTACTACCTGAGCATGAGGATGCCCGACCAGAAGGCACAGGCGTTCTCGCTGACGACGACCTTCACGCCCAACGGCCGGGACAACCTCAGCGCGTTCATGGCGGTCGACGCCGAGGCGGGCACCAGTGACTACGGCAAGATCAGAATCCTGAAGCTGCCGACGAACACGACGGTCAACGGACCCAAGCAGGTCCAGAGCCAGTTCAACTCCCAAGAGGACATCGCCGAGTCCATCAGGCTCCTGAGAGGCGGCGACTCCGAAGTGGAGTACGGCAACCTGCTGACGGTGCCGCTCGACGGAGGACTGCTGTACGTGGAGCCGGTCTACGTACGCGGTGGTGGACTGAAGTACCCGCTGCTGCGCAAGGTGCTGGTCACCTACGGAGGCCAGACCGCCTTCGAGAACACGCTCGAGGAGGCCCTCAACAAGGTCTTCGGAGCGGAGGGCGCCACCCCGGAGCCGCCGGACGAGGGCGACACGACGACACCGCCGCCGACGTCCGAGGACCCGACGGTCAAGCAGGCCCTGGAAGACGCCCAGAAGGCGTTCGACGCGGGCCAGGAGGCCCTGAAGAAGAACGACTGGGAGGCGTACGGCCGGGCGCAGGAGGACCTCGAGGACGCCCTGCGGCGGGCCGAGGAGGCGCAGGCCGCCGCGGACCGGGCCGACGCTGCCGGGGGCGGCGAGAGCAAGCCCGGCGCCAGTCCGAGCGGCAGCCCCAGCCCGAAGCCGAGCAGTTAGCGCCTGGCCTGGTCAAACGGCCCACCCCGCGCCGTGATACGGTTGTGAACACAACGGCGCGGGGTGGAGCAGCTCGGTAGCTCGCTGGGCTCATAACCCAGAGGTCGCAGGTTCAAATCCTGTCCCCGCTACTGAAGTCGCGATGTCCGAGTGACGCAGCGGCCACGAAGGCCCGGATTCCACAAAGGAATCCGGGCCTTCGTGATGTGTGAACGGATGTGCTGGTGCGAGCTGCGGCCGTGCCGACCGGGGGAGTTGGGCAGTCTGTGTTTGACTTGTCTCTCTGTGGGCATGTCGACAAAACGCTGTAGTGACCTCACTGGCTGCGGTATACCAGGTGTACCCAGGTTGCAGGTGGTGCGACGATGGACGTTATGGGGGACAAGGCAACTCTGTTCGAGACAGGGCGTTTTGTGCAGCCTTCCAGCCGGGAGGACACCGACACCCCGGACGACGCCGGGGAACTCGCCGACGAGGCGGCCGAAGAGCTGCGTCAGCGGCTCGCCGCGGAGGCCGGCGATGTCGAGGCGATGAGTGTTCTCGGGGCCATGCTGCTGCGCCGTGGTGATCTCGACAGTGCCGAGCCCCATCTGCGTGCCGCCACCGCGGCGGGTGACCGGGCCGCCGCCAACAACTTGGGCGTCCTCCTCCACCAGCGGGGTTACGCCGACGAGGCCGCCGGTTGGTGGCGGATCGCCGCCGTGGCCGGATCCGCGGCCGCCGCGCACGCCCTCGGACGGCACCACCGCGAGCGCGGTGACGAACCCGCCGCCGAGTACTGGCTGCGCCAGTCCGCCGAACAGGGCCACACGCTGGGCGCGTACGCCCTCGCCGACCTGCTGGAGCACCGCGGTGACGCCGCGGCCGAGCAATGGATGCGCGTCGCGGCCGAACGCGGGCACCGGGAGGCCGCGTACCGGCTGGCGCGGGCACTGGACCGCAGGGCGGCGCGGGAAACCGACGGTGACAACGGTGTCCAGGTGCCCGACGAGGTCGAGCAGTGGTACCGGCAGGCCGCCGCGCGCGGCCACCGGCGGGCCGCGCTGCACCTCGGGACCATCCTGGAGCGGCGCGGCGAGCTCAAGGAGGCCGGCCGCTGGTATCTGACGTCCGCCAAGGACGGCGAGCCGCGGGCCGCCTGCGCACTCGGTTTCCTGCTGCGCGACGCGGGCGACACGGAGAACGCCGCCGTGTGGTGGCTGCGGGCCGCGCAGGACGGCGACGGCAACGCGGCGAACGCGCTCGGCGCGCTGCACGCCGAGCGGGGCGAGACCCAGACCGCCGAGCGGTGGTACCGGGCCGCGATGGACGCGGGCGATGAGAACGGCGCCTACAACCTCGGGCTGCTCTGCGCCGAGCAGGGGCGCACCGCGCAGGCCGAGCAGTGGTACCGGCGCGCGGCCTACGCCGGGCACCGGGAGGCCGCGAACGCGCTGGCGATCCTGCTGCTGCGGGCCGGGGACGAGACGGGCGCGGAGCCGTGGTTCTCCAAGGCCGCCGAGGCCGGAAGCGTCGACGCCGCCTTCAACCTGGGCATCCTGCACGCCGGGCGCGGCGAGGAGAAGGCCGCGCTGCGCTGGTACGAGCGGGCCGCGGCCGCCGGGCACACGGAGGCGGCGCTCCAGGTCGGCATGGCGCGGCTGCGGGACGGCGACGAGCAGGAGGCCGAGCGGCACCTGCGGTGTGCGGCCGGAGGCGGGAGCGCGGAGGCCGCGTACAGGCTGGCGACCGTGCTCGACGCGCGCAGACCGCCGGAGCCGGCGCATGAGCTCGGGGAGCCGGTGCACCGGCGGAGCGAGTGCGAGGAGTGGTACGAGCGTGCCGCCTCGCAGGGGCACCGCCGGGCCCAGGTGCGGGTCGGCATGCTGGCCGCGGCCCGGGGGGACGTCGTCGAGGCGGCCCGGTGGTACCGGGAGGCGGCCGAGGCCGGGTCCCGCAACGGGGCGTTCAATCTCGGGCTGCTGCTGGCCCGGGAGGGGAGCGAGCCCGAGGCGGCGGTGTGGTGGACGCGGGCGGCCGACGCGGGGCACGGGCGGGCGGCGTTGCGGCTGGCCCTGGTCTACGCGCGTCGGGGTGAGCTGGCGGAAGGGCAGCGGTGGGCCGATCGGGCGGTGTCGCTGGGACCGGCGTCCGTGACTGAGCGGGCGGCGCGGTTGCGCGATGCGCTGAGGCAGGAGCTGTCGGCGTAGAACCCGCTCGGCAGAGCCGGCGTGGCGATGCGCGGCTCGGCGTGATGAGGTGCCGCCGCTCCCACCTGTGCCGCCCCAAGCGGCACGACTGCCCGCAGCCGGGGTAGCCGGGGCAGCCGGGGCATCGGGGGTAGCCAGGGCAGCCGAAGCGCCTGCTGGCGGCGTCTCACCAATCGATTTGCATCCGTCCTCTCCGTTGACGTAACGTTGCATTCACCGACGCGGGGTGGAGCAGCTCGGTAGCTCGCTGGGCTCATAACCCAGAGGTCGCAGGTTCAAATCCTGTCCCCGCTACTGAAGGCCGAGGGCCGG
>NZ_JBEYZD010000066.1:0-50735 GCF_040645895.1 Streptomyces olindensis
GCGGACGGTGTCCAGCAGATGGCCGACGCGCCGGCGGTTGGTGGGTGAGGTGACCAGGGCACCGAGCAGTGCACGTGAAACAGGCCGCCCCTTCATGTCACCGCCTAGCCGATCCCCCGCCAGCCCTCGGGATCCACGCCACCTGGCACAGGAGCCCCTTCGTCGTACGGCTGACGCGTGAACACGAAGGATCCGAGGTCCAGGTGGCTCACGGACCCGTCCGGCCGCCGTACGGCCTTCAGGAGCTCTCCGGCGTAGTAGCCCTCCAGGCCGGTCCAGGTGCCGTCGCCGTTCGGACGGAACCGCGAACCGCGGCCACCGCCGGACAGCGGCCCCAGCGAGAGGATTCCGTCGGCCGTGAGGCGGAGCGCGAAGGCATGAGTCCCCCAGTACCACTGGCCCGTGAGCTCCAGCACGGACGGATCGACCTCCCGCAGCGGTTTCCACGGTGCGGGGATACGCGGTTCCGCCTCGGCGACGATACGGACCAGGTCAGAGGCGACGGTGAACAGCAGCGGACCGGAGGTGCAGTTGGCCAGGACGACCGCCGCCACATCGTCCTCGACACTGATCATGAGGCAGGCGAGGAAGCCGGGCAGCGAACCGCTGTGACCGACGAGAGACCGTCCGTCCCGTCGCCGGATCTCCATGCCCAGACAGTAGGCGTAACCGCTCGCCACGTCCGACGCTTCGTGGGGCGCTGCCGGTGTCCTCATCTCCCGCAGCGACTCCGGGCTCAGCACCCGCTCGTCGCCGTTGACCAGGAAGGCCGCGAACCGCGCCAAGTCACCCGTGGTCGACCAGAGTTGGCCGGCCGGGGCCATGCGTCCCAGATCCTCGGTGGGCTCGTGCAGCATCGCATCGGCCCAGGGATGCACGGCCCAGCCACCCGCATGCGGCGCCTGCGGCCGCACGCTCGTGCGATGCAGCTCCAGAGGTTCGAGCACTTCGCGCCGAAGGACGTCCTCCCATGAGTCGCCGCGCAGCTTCTCGACGAGGGCGCCGAGCAGCGCATAACCGGGGTTCGAGTAGTGGAACCGGCGGCCGGGAGGGGACAGCGAGGGCCGCTCGCCCAGCACGTCCGCGATCTCGGGCCGCAGGGATCCGGGACTCCGCTCCCACCACGGCCCCGGGGTCTCGGCCGCCAGCCCTGCGCTGTGCGCGAGCAGTTCGGCGATGGTCGCCTCCCCCACGCCGGTGCCCGGCAGGTGCTTCTCCAGCGGATCGCCGAGGTCCAGGGCACCCTCGTCGCGCAGCCGCAGGACGAGGACCGCGGTGAAGGTCTTGGTGATGGAGCCGATCCGGTACTGCACGTTCTCGTCCGGCGCATGGCCTTCCACCGAGGTCCGTGCGCCTGTCCACACCGGTTTCCCGTCCCGCACGACGGCCGCGACCAGTGACGGCGCCCGTCCCTCGGCCTGGGCGACGGCGATCCGGTGCAGCAGCGCGCGACGCGTGCCGGGAAGCAGCTCTCCCTGAGATGTCATGGATCCCAGTCCACCCGGCCCGGCGTACCCGCGTCGAGCACATTTGTGGCTGTCAGGTCTGCGCCATGTCCACGAATCGCGAGTAGTGGCCCTGGAAGGCGACCGTGATCGTCGCCGTCGGGCCGTTTCGGTGCTTGGCCACGATCAGGTCGGCCTCGCCCGCGCGGGGCGACTCCTTCTCGTAGGCGTCCTCGCGATGCAGCAGGATGACCATGTCGGCGTCCTGCTCGATGGAGCCGGACTCACGCAGGTCGGACACCATCGGCTTCTTGTCCGTGCGCTGTTCGGGACCGCGGTTCAGCTGGGAGAGCGCGATGACCGGGATCTCCAGCTCCTTGGCCAGCAGCTTGAGGTTACGGGACATGTCCGAGACCTCCTGCTGCCGGCTCTCGGCCCGCTTGGACCCGCCCGACTGCATCAGCTGGAGGTAGTCGATGACGACCAGCCTGAGGTCGTTGCGCTGCTTGAGGCGGCGGCACTTGGCACGGATCTCCATCATCGACAGGTTCGGGGAGTCGTCGATGTAGAGCGGCGCCGCCGAGACGTCGGGCATGCGCCGGGCCAGACGCGTCCAGTCCTCGTCCGTCATCGTGCCGGACCGCATGTGGTGCAGGGCGACCCGGGCCTCGGCGGACAACAGACGCATCGCGATCTCGTTGCGCCCCATTTCGAGGGAGAAGATCACGCTCGGCAGGTTGTTCTTGATCGAGCAGGCTCGCGCGAAGTCCAGCGCGAGCGTGGACTTACCCATGGCGGGACGTGCGGCGATGACGATCATCTGACCCGGGTGCAGCCCGTTGGTGAGCGAGTCGAAGTCCGTGAACCCCGTGGGCACACCGGTCATCTCGCCGCTGCGTGAACCGATCGCCTCGATCTCGTCGAGCGCGCCCTCCATGATGTCGCCGAGCGGCAGGTAGTCCTCGCTGGTCCGCTGCTCGGTGACCGCGTAGACCTCCGCCTGGGCGCGGTTGACGATCTCGTCGACGTCGTCGTCGGCCGCGTATCCCATCTGTGTGATGCGCGTGCCGGCTTCGACCAGGCGGCGCAGGACGGCCCGCTCATGGACGATCTCCGCGTAGTAGGCGGCGTTGGCCGCCGTCGGAACCGTCTGGACGAGCGTGTGCAGGTACGAGGCACCGCCGACCTTGTTGATCTCGCCGCGTTTGGTGAGCTCGGCCGCGATCGTGATGGGGTCGGCCGGCTCGCCCTTGGCGTAGACGTCGAGGACGGCCTGGTAGATCGTCTCGTGGGCCGGCTTGTAGAAGTCGTGGCCCTTGAGGATCTCTACGACGTCGGCGATGGCGTCCTTGGACAGGAGCATGCCGCCGAGGACGGACTGCTCGGCCTCGATGTCCTGCGGCGGTACCCGCTCGAACGACGGGCTCGAGCCGCCGTCCCACCCCCCGTTGTCCCGGCCTCGCTCGTGCTGCTCGTCGCGGCCGCGGCCTCCATCGCCCCGGCGGCGGGAGGCGGGCAGACGATCACTGGGACCGCTGTCGGCCCACGGGTCGTCCAAGGGCTCGGAAATGCTCAACCGAGCCACCTCCTCCCGTCCGCCGCAGCAGACCTCGCCATGCCCCTCTTTTCTACGGCACGGCACTGACAAATGAGAGGCCCAACTCCGTTTGACGGACGCCGGTTTTGTGGTGTTTTGAAAACCGGCGGACGGAGCGGGCGCCGGACCACCGTAGGCCCGTCGGCACCGTCAGCCAATCTGGTTATCCACAGGCCATGTGGACGACGGCCCAGATGCTGTGGAGAACTCCGCGAAACCTGTGCACGACCCGGTGGACAGCCCTGTGAACAAGCCTTGGGCAACATCAGACAGACGACCCTGACCTGCACTTTTACCGTCCACCGGCTGTGCAGAAGAAAAACTTCCCCAACCGGGCCAAGATCGCTTCGAATGGTGCACAGGAGTGCGTACCGCTGGACGGAAAGTAAGGGTCGCAAAACCTTTGCATCTCTTACCTGTGGACGATTAGATTGGTGCACATGACACAGGCCCCCGCGCGCCGCCGAGCCGGCCGGAGACAGCACGACCGAGAGATCGTCGCACTGGCCGTTCCGGCCTTCGGCGCGCTGGTCGCCGAGCCCCTCTTCCTCATGGCCGACACCGCCATCGTGGGCCATCTGGGCACGGCCCAACTCGCCGGCCTCGGCGTCGCCTCGGCCCTGCTGATGACCTTCGTCAGCGTCTTCGTCTTCCTCGCCTACGCCACCACCGCGGCGGTCGCCCGCCGGGTCGGCGCAGGGGACCTCCAGGCCGCCATCCGCCAGGGCATGGACGGCATCTGGCTGGCGTTGCTCCTCGGCGCCGCCCTGGTTGCCGTGGCACTGCCCACCGCACCCCACATCGTGGACCTCTTCGGTGCCTCGGACGCGGCGGCCCCCTATGCGACCACGTACCTGCGCATCTCCGTGCTCGGCATACCGGCCATGCTCGTCGTCCTCGCCGCGACCGGTGTCCTACGGGGCCTACAGGACACCAAGACCCCGCTCTACGTCGCCATCGCCGGCTTCGTCGCCAACGGCGCTCTCAACGCGGGACTCGTCTACGGCGCCGGCCTGGGGATCGCCGGCTCCGCCTGGGGCACGGTCATCGCCCAGTGCGGCATGGCGCTCGCCTACCTCGTGGTGGTCCTGCGGGGAGCGCGCAAGCACGGTGCCTCGCTGCGTCCGGATGCCGCCGGGATCAGAGCTTCCGCTCAAGCCGGTGTGCCTCTGCTCGTGCGCACGCTCTCCCTGCGGGCGATTCTGATGATCGCCACCGCGGTCGCCGCTCGCCTCGGAGATGCCGACATCGCCGCGCACCAGATCATCCTGTCCTTGTGGAGCCTGCTCGCCTTCGCCCTCGACGCCATCGCCATCGCGGGTCAGGCCATCATCGGGCGCTACCTCGGAGCCGGTGACACACAAGGCGCCCGGGAAGCATGCCGTCGCATGGTGGAGTGGGGTATCGCCGTCGGCGTCCTCCTCGGCGTCCTCGTCGTCGTCACCCGACCGGTGTTCCTGCCCCTGTTCACCAGTGACCCGGCAGTCAAGGACGTGGCACTGCCCGCCCTGGTCATCGTCGCCCTCTCGCAGCCGATCTCCGGCATCGTCTTCGTCCTGGACGGAGTGCTGATGGGCGCCGGCGACGGCCCCTACCTGGCCTGGGCAATGCTGCTCACCCTGGCGGTCTTCACGCCCGCCGCCCTGCTGGTCCCGGTGTGGGGCGGTGGGCTCACCGCTCTCTGGGCCACGATGACGCTGATGATGACCGTGCGGATGCTCACCCTGTGGCTCCGTACCCGCTCGGGCCGCTGGATCGTGACGGGCGCGACCCGCTGACCGTTTCACGTGAAACAGGCCGACTGTTTCACGTGAAACCGGGTGTGCGCGCAGAACGTGTGTTGCCCAGAACGCGGTGTTTCACGTGAAACACAGAGGCGGGAACACCGAGACGGGAACACCGAGAGAGAAGACGGAGACGGGAAACAGGAAGCCACTCGGCAGACACGACGATGGGGCCGCACCCCGCAGGGTGCGGCCCCATCGCTCACTGCTTCAGCGAGCGCGGCACTCAGGCCGCGACGACCTCGATGTTGACCTTGGCGGCAACCTCGGGGTGCAGACGCACGGACGTCTCGTGGGCGCCCAGCGTCTTGATCGGCGAGCCCAGCTCGATGCGGCGCTTGTCGACCTCGGGGCCACCGGAAGCCTTGATCGCGGAAGCGATGTCGGCCGGGGTGACGGAACCGAAGAGACGACCGGCGTCGCCGGAGCGGACGGCCAGACGGACCTTGACACCCTCGAGCTGGGCCTTCACCTGGTTGGCCTGCTCGATGGTCTGGATCTCGTGGATCTTGCGAGCACGACGGATCTGCTCGACGTCCTTCTCGCCACCCTTGGTCCAGCGGATCGCGAACTTCCGCGGGATCAGGTAGTTGCGAGCGTAACCGTCCTTGACGTCGACGACGTCGCCCGCGGCGCCGAGGCCGGAGACCTCGTGGGTGAGGATGATCTTCATGAGTCGGTCACCCTTCCCTTATCGCGCGGTGGACGTGTAGGGCAGCAGCGCCATCTCACGGCTGTTCTTGACGGCCG
Organism: Streptomyces olindensis; assembly: GCF_040645895.1. Taxonomy (NCBI): domain Bacteria; kingdom Bacillati; phylum Actinomycetota; class Actinomycetes; order Kitasatosporales; family Streptomycetaceae; genus Streptomyces; species Streptomyces olindensis. Next base: position 5,577 of record NZ_JBEYZD010000066.1, read on the forward strand.
TGGCGACGTCACGCTGGTGCTGCGTGCAGTTGCCGGTCACGCGGCGGGCACGGATCTTGCCGCGGTCGGAAATGAACTTCCGCAGCATGTTCGTGTCCTTGTAGTCCACGTACGTGACCTTGTCCTTGCAGAAAGCGCAGACCTTCTTCTTCGGCTTGCGCACAGGCGGCTTCGCCATGGTGTTTCTCCTGTGTGATCAAGAAGTGTGGGTACGAACCCGCCCTTAGAAGGGGGGCTCGTCCGAGTAGCCGCCGCCACCGCCGCCGGAGTTTCCACCCCAGCCGCCGCCACCGCCCTGGTTGCCACCGGCGGGAGCGCCGGTCGCCCACGGGTCGTCGGCGGGAGCGCCGCCGCCCTGCTGGCCGCCACCGGGGCCGCCGCCCCAGCCGCCGCCACCCTGGCCACCGCCGCCACCGCCGCCGTAGCCGCCCTGGCCACCGCGGCCGCTGGTCTTGGTGACCTTGGCCGTGGCGTTGCGCAGGCTGGCGCCGACTTCCTCGACGTCCAGCTCGTAGACCGTGCGCTTGACGCCCTCACGGTCCTCGTAGGACCGCTGCTTCAGCCGGCCCTGCACGATGACGCGCATGCCTCGCTGGAGCGACTCGGCGACGTTCTCCGCCGCCTGACGCCAGACCGAGCAGGTCAGGAAGAGGCTCTCGCCGTCCTTCCACTCGTTCGTCTGGCGGTCGAAGGTGCGGGGAGTGGACGCGACACGGAACTTCGCGACGGCCGCACCGGAGGGGGTGAAGCGCAGCTCGGGGTCGTCGACAAGATTGCCGACCACCGTGATGACGGTCTCGCCTGCCATGGGGGAACCTCTCGGCGGGTTTGCTCTGGCTGCTTGCTACTCGAATCCCGGGATCAGCTGAGCGTGTGGGCTCAGTGGGTCTCGGGACGGAGGACCTTGGTCCGGAGGACCGACTCGTTCAGGTTCATCTGGCGGTCGAGCTCCTTGACGACCGCAGGCTCGGCCTGCAGGTCGATGACCGAGTAGATGCCCTCGGGCTTCTTCTTGATCTCGTACGCGAGACGACGACGGCCCCAGGTGTCGACCTTCTCGACCTTTCCGCCGCCGTCACGGACGACAGAGAGGAAGTTCTCGATCAGCGGGGAGACAGCGCGCTCCTCGACGTCGGGGTCGAGGATGACCATCACCTCGTAGTGACGCATGTGGAACCCACCTCCTTTGGACTCAGCGGCCACGGTCGTTCCGTGGCAGGAGGGTTGTGATGCGTAGGCAACGGTATCGGCCACCACTGACAATCAGGGGTTCTGTGGAGAAGCCCTTGCCGTGACATGGGCAGACACCGGTGCGGACGGTACAGACTACCCGCACAGCGGCTTGCGGTTGAAATCCGGTCGCGAGGGCAGCCAATCTGTACACATCGGGTGTGTATGGCGCTACGATGCGCCGACTTTCGCAGGAGGTGCCCTATGGCACAGGCATTGCGACCCAACACCGCCGGCGGCCTCTTCGCCACGGACGGAAAGCCCCACCCCCTCCAGGACACCCTGCTCGCGGTGACCCTGGTGCTGGGCATCACGTCGTTCGTCACGGCACTGGTCGACGACGACCTGCACCTGCTCAGCTCCTGGACCGGCTTGGTGGGCATTCTCACCGGCGCGTACGGCCAGTGGATCTCGGAGACGACCCGTGAGCGGTTCGGCCTGATCCTGGGGCTGGGCGCGGCGGGCGTCGGGTTCTTCCTGGGCATGGCGCACGGCGGTCTCTTCGGTGGGCTCATCGACTGACGCCAGGGGCACTCCTTTCGAACACCGGGTGACGCCACGGCCGCCCACGGCCGCGGCGAAGGTGCCGTACGCCCAACCGGGGCGCTCCCAAGGCGCAGTAGGCTTCGCGCGAGAGCCGGAGCCCCTGAACCCATGGGGACACACCAGCCCGAGGAGCGCCCCGAATGAGCCTGACCCTGAGGACCATCAGTCGAGAGCAGCATCTGGCCTACATCCAGAGCCTGCCGTCGGCGAGCCACATGCAGGTCCCGGCCTGGGCTGACGTCAAGGCGGAGTGGCGCTCCGAGAACCTCGGCTGGTTCGACGACCGCACCGGCGAGCTGGTCGGTGTCGGTCTGGTCCTCTACCGGCAGCTGCCCAAGATCAAGCGCTACCTCGCGTACCTGCCCGAGGGCCCGGTCATCAACTGGTTCTCGCCGAATCTGCAGGAATGGATCGAGCCGATGCTGGCGCACCTGAAGCAGCAGGGCGCCTTCTCCGTGAAGATGGGCCCCCCGGTGATCATCCGCCGCTGGGAGGCCGCCTCCATCAAGCAGGGCATCCAGAACCCCGACGTCAAGCGGCTGCGTGACATCGAGGCCGACCACATCGAGCCGCGCGCCTTCGAGGTCGCCGACAAGCTGCGCCGCATGGGCTGGCAGCAGGGCGAGGACGGCGGTGCCGGCTTCGGCGACGTGCAGCCCCGCTACGTCTACCAGGTGCCGCTGGCGAACCGCTCCCTGGAAGAAGTCCACAAGAACTTCAACCAGCTGTGGCGCCGCAATATCAAGAAGGCCGAGAAGGCCGGCGTCGAGGTCGTCCAGGGCGGCTACCAGGACCTCGAGGAATGGCAACGGCTGTACGAGATCACGGCCGTGCGCGACCACTTCCGGCCGCGCCCGCTGTCGTACTTCCAGCGCATGTGGACGGCCCTCAACACCGAGGACCCCAACCGCATGCGGCTGTACTTCGCCCGGCACAACGGCGTGAACCTGTCGGCGGCGACGATGCTGATCGTCGGCGGCCACGTCTGGTACTCCTACGGCGCCTCGGACAACATCGGCCGTGAGGTGCGGCCGTCGAACGCCATGCAGTGGCGGATGCTGCGGGACGCCTACGCGCTCGGCGCCACCGTCTACGACCTGCGCGGCATCTCCGACTCGCTGGACGAGACCGACCACCTCTTCGGCCTGATCCAGTTCAAGGTGGGCACCGGTGGTCAGGCGGCCGAGTACCTCGGCGAGTGGGACTTCCCGCTGAACAAGCTGCTGCACAAGGCGCTCGACATCTACATGTCGCGTCGCTGACGTCACGTTCAGTGCTTCCATACCTCTGACATCGCAACCTCTGACACCGCAACCCCCGACACACGGCAACCGCTGATACACGGCGACCACGAGAAAGGTTCCAGGTCCGGCCATGGCGCTCACGCTCTACGTCGACACCGCGCGCTGGCGGGCGCACCACAAGCACGTGCAGGAGCAGTTCCCGGGCCTCGTGCCGGTCTGCAAGGGCAACGGCTACGGCTTCGGGCACGAGCGGCTGGCGGAGGAGGCCACACGGCTGGGCTCGGACGTCCTCGCCGTCGGCACGACGTACGAGGCCGCCCGGATCAAGGACTGGTTCGGTGGTGACCTGCTGGTGCTGACGCCGTACCGGCGCGGCGAGGAGCCGGTGCCGCTCCCGGACCGCGTGATCCGCTCCGTCTCGTCGATAGACGGTGTGTACGGTCTCGTCGGCGCCCGCGTGGTGATCGAGGTGATGTCCTCGATGAAGCGCCACGGCATCAGTGAGCAGGACCTGCCCCAGCTGCACGCCGCGATCGAGAACGTCCGCCTGGAGGGCTTCGCCATCCACCTGCCGCTGGACCGCACCGACGGCTCGGACGCCGTCGAGGAGGTCATCGGCTGGATGGACCGGCTGCGTGCGGCCCGGCTGCCCCTGCACACCATGTTCGTCAGCCACCTCAAGGCCGAGGAACTCGCCCGGCTCCAGCAGCAGTTCCCGCAGACCCGCTTCCGTGCCCGCATCGGCACGCGGCTGTGGCTGGGGGACCACGAGGCCACCGAGTACCGGGGCGCGGTCCTGGACGTCACGCGCGTCGCCAAGGGCGACCGCTTCGGCTACCGGCAGCAGAAGGCCGCCTCGGACGGCTTCCTGGTGGTCGTGGCGGGCGGCACGTCCCACGGGGTGGGCCTGGAGGCCCCCAAGGCGCTGCACGGCGTCATGCCGCGCGCCAAGGGCGTCGCCCGCGCCGGCCTGGCGACGGTGAACCGGAACCTTTCTCCGTTCGTCTGGGGCGGCAAGCAGCGCTGGTTCGCCGAGCCGCCGCACATGCAGGTCTCGATCCTGTTCGTGCCCGCGGACGCGCCGGAGCCGAAGGTGGGCGAGGAACTGGTGGCCCATCTGCGGCACACCACCACGCAGTTCGACCGGATCGTGGACCGCTGACCGACGCGGTTCAGCGCAGAAGGCCGTACACGGCTTCCGTGTACGGCCTTCTGCTTTCAGGGAGTCGGCCTGGGGCCGTTCGCTCAGAGTGAACCGTCCGAGGCGCCCTGCTTGCCCCACTCGACCGGCGGCCCGTCGAACCGGGCGCCCTCGTGCTGCCGGGGCCGGGCCGCGGGACCGAGGACGAAGACGTCCTGCGCACCGTCGAGCACCCCGCCCGAGGGGTCGTCCTCGCCGGACCTGCGCACCGGGTCCCGATCCGGCATGAAGATGTCCCGCACGACCATGACGCACAGGTACAGCGTCCCCAGCAGATGCATGCCGATGGCCCAGTGGTAGCCGTCGGTGGGCAGGCCCTTGTGGGCGTCTCCGCTGGTCGTGTACGCGAGGTACATCCAGATCCCCAGGAAGTACGCCACCTCGCAGGCCTGCCAGATCAGGTAGTCCCGCCACTTCGGCCGGGCGAGCGCGGCCAGCGGCACCAGCCACAGCACGTACTGCGGTGAGTAGACCTTGTTGGTGAGGATGAACGCCGCGACGATCAGGAACGCGAGCTGGGCGAAGCGCGGGCGGCGCGGTGCGGTCAGGGCGAGGGCCGCCACACCCGCGCAGCACACCAGCATCAGCAGCGTGGCGAGCGTATTGACGATCTCGGTGCCGAGCGGGTTGTCGGAGTTCTGGGCCATGATCAGCCAGAAGGAACCGAAGTCGACGCCCCGTTCCTGGCTGAACGTGTAGAACTTCGACCAGCCCTCGAAGGCGAAGAGCATCACCGGCCCGTTCACGACGACCCAGGCGATGATCCCACCGCCCAGGGCCTTGGCGAAGTCCCGCCACTTGCCCGCGCGCCAGCACAGCACCAGCAGCGGCCCGAGAAGCAGGAAGGGATAGAGCTTGGCCGCCGTGGCGAGCCCCAGCAGGACGCCGAACGCCAGGGAACGGCCACGCGACCACATCAGCATCGCCGCGGCCGTCAGAGCGACCGCCAGCAGGTCCCAGTTGATGGTGGCCGTCAGCGCGGCGGCGGGCGCCAGGGCGACCAGCAGGCCGTCCCAGGGACGCCGGGCGTGGGTGCGGGTCACACAGACGGCGATGACCGACGCGCACACCATGAGCATCCCGGCGTTGACCATCCAGTACCACTGCTCCTGGTACTGGATGGTGCCGCTGCCGGGCGTGAGCCAGGAGGCGACCTCCATGAAGACACCGGTGAGCACCGGATACTCCAGGTACTGCATGTCGCCGGGGAGCCGGTCGAAGTACGGCACGAGCCCGTCGGCGAAGCCACGCCCCTGGTAGAGGTGCGGGATGTCCGAGTAGCAGGCGTGCGTGTACTGGGAGCTCGCACCGAAGAACCAGGCCCCGTTGTAGCAGGGCGCCTTTTGGACGAGGCCGAGGGCGAACATGCCGATCGCCACCAGCGCGATCACTCGCACCGGAGTCCACCAGGACGCCCCGAGCAGGGCGCGCCGCCCGAGCGGGCCGCCGATCAGCTCGCTGCCGGCCGCGGCGACCTCGTCCTCCTTGGTCGGCCGCACCGGCTCCGGCTCGTGGACGCTCGCTCGCGTCGAATCTGCACTGGGCATGCCGCACATCCTGCCGTACGTGTCTAGCAATACGCCGAGGGCCGCCGTACCCAGTGGGTGCGGCGGCCCTCGTTTCACGTGAAACAGCCTGACGTTTCACGTGAAACACCCAAGCCGGACGATCGGTCGGCTATCCGGCGGGACCTCCGAAGATGCCTCCGTTGCCATTGCCTCTGGTGTTGCCACCGTCCAGATTCGTGTCGGTCGGCGTGGGCTCGGGACTCGTTCCTCCGTCCGCGCCACCACTGTCCGCGCCACCGTTCTGGCCGCCGCCGTCACTCTCGCAGCCGAAGAAGCCACAGGTGTCGCTCGGCGAGGGCGACGGGAGCGTCGGGCTCTCGCTGGGCGTCGCACTCGGCGACTCGGACGCAGTCTCGCTGGGCTCCACGCTCGGGCTCGGGGTCGGGGACGGAGCGCCCACCGCGTCCTGGACCTCGCCGATCTTCTCGGCCTCCGGGAAGCCGAGGTCGGGCTTGCCCTGCAGCGCGGCCTTCATGTACTCGGTCCACACTTCGGTGGGGGTGTCACCACCGTGGATGGACTTCTCACCCGCCGTGCCGTTCATGGAGAGCAGCTTGGCGCTCTTGGGGTCCTCACGGAACATCGCGATCGAGGTCGACAGCTGCTGGGTGTAGCCGACGAACCAGGCGGACTTGTTCTCGTCCGTGGTACCGGTCTTGCCGGCTGCCGCACGGCCCAGGGCCAGTGCCTTCTTACCCGTACCGTTCTGGATGACGTTCTCCAGGACGTTCGTGACGTTGTTCGCCACGTTCTCGGGCATCGCCTGCGTGATGCGCGGCTTGTCGAAGCCGTCGATTTCCTGCCCGTTGAACTTGACGCTGGTCACCGAGTACGGGGCGGCCTGCTTGCCGGCGGCGGCGAACGTCGCGTAGGCGTCGGCCATGCGGATCGCGCTGGGGGTCGAGGTACCGAGTGCGAACGACGGGTTGAGCGTGGCGAAGCTGGCGTCCAGGATGCCGGCCTTCTCGGCCACGTCCCGCACGTTCCTCATCCCCACGTCCATGCCGAGCTGCACGAACGGGGTGTTGACGGACTGCTCCATCGCCTTGCGCAGGCTGATGTAGCCCCAGGGGTGGTCGCTCTCGTTCTCCTGGTAGAAGGGCGTGTTGTCCTTCTTCAGGACCCAGGTGCCGTCGTTGTTCCTGACCTTGAGGTGGTCGTTGCCGTTGTACTTGCTGAGCGGCGAGAGGGGACCGTCGCTGCGGTAGGTGCCGTGCTCCATGGCCGCGGCGAGCACGAACGGCTTCCACGTCGAACCGACGGGGACACCCGAGGTGTCCGCGTTGTTGTTGAAGTGGCCCTTCTCGTAGCCCGCGCCGCCGTAGAGCGCGACGATCGCGCCGTCCTTGGGCTTCACCGACGCCGCGCCGAACTGGACATGCTTGTCCAGCTCACGGTTCTCCGGATCGAGCTTCTCGTCCTCGACCTTCTTGACGGCCTTGGCCAGCGCCTCGACCTTGCTCTTCTCGAAGGTCGTCTTGATCTGGTAGCCGCCCTGATCGAACTGCTGCTCCGTGATGTTGGAGTGGTTCAGGACGTACTTCTTGGCCGTGTCCACCAGGTAGCTGATCTGGCCGCTCATGCCCTTGGTCGCCTTGCGACCCTGCGGCATGGGGTACTCCTTGATCGCTTCCTGGTACTGGGCGTCCGTGAGCTTGTTGTCGTTGTGCATCTGCTGGAGGATCCAGCCCCAGCGTTCCTTGGACCGCTTGAGGTTGGCGTCCTTGTTCGCCGACTGGTCGAGGCTCTCGTTGCCCGCCGGGTCGTAGTACGTCGGACCCTTGAGCAGAGCGGCGAGGAAGGCACACTCGCTCGGCTTGAGCTGGTACGCGTCCTTGCCGTAGTAAGTCTGTGCGGCGGCCTGGATGCCGTAGGCGCCACGCCCGTAGTACGAGGTGTTCAGGTACCCCTGGAGGATCTCGTCCTTGGAGAGCTTCGTGCCCACCTTGATCGAGATGAACATCTCCTTGAACTTACGGGTGACCGTCTGTTCCTGGCTCAGGTAGGTGTTCTTGACGAACTGCTGGGTGATCGTCGAGCCACCCTGGGTGTCGCCGCCCCGGGCCATGTTCGCCAGGGCGCGGGCGATACCCATGGGGTCGACGCCCGAGTCCTTGTAGAAGGTCTTGTTCTCGGCCGAGATCACCGCCTGCTGCATGGCCTTGGGGATCCGGTCGATCGTGACGTTCTGCCGGTTCTGGCCGCTGCCCGTCGCCACCATCTGCTGGCCGTTGGACCAGTAGTAGACGTTGTTCTGCGACAGGGCCGCCGCGTTCTCCTCGTTGGGGACACCCACCATGGCGTATCCGATGCCCGCCACGGCCACCAGGCCGCCGAAGAACCCGATGCACAGGCCAGAGACGAGCTTCCAGGAGGGCACCCAGCGCTGCCAGCCGTACTTGCCGGCCCGCGGATAGTCGATCAGCCGTTTCTTGTCGGAGACGGCTGCGCGCCCTCGGCCCCGCCCCGGCCCGGCCGAGGCGCCGAGAGCGGCGCGCCGGCCACCACGGGCCGGCTCGGCGGCTCTGCGTCGGCCGCCTCCGCTTCTCTGCGCCGCACGCCGGGCCTCGGCACGGCCGCCGTACGGACGCTCCTCACCCCCCGAGCCGTAGGAACCCGACCCATAGGAGTCGGACGGAGACTCGGTGGCGCCTCGCGGTGCCGCGCGGCGGCCGGAGGACGGGCCGGACTGGCCGCGTCGGGCCGCGGCACGTCCGCCTTCCTGCGACTGCGGCGGTTTGCGACGGTGCTCGCTCATCGAACGACTACTCCTCGGGCAGGCGCACTCCTGCGCGCCTGGAAACGGCGGCTGGTTTCCGGTCCCCCCGAAGTACGGATGCGGTCGGCTCCGCATTCATCGGTCCCGCATGCACCCGTACTACACCGAAGACGACGACGCTCTCAGACGTCACTTGGTTCCCGGTGATGTGCATGGCGCACAGACTACGCACCGCCAAAACCTGCCGAGCCCCAAAGTTCACCTCAAATCAGGCAACTCGTGTCCGATGAATCGGTGATGTGATCCCGTTCACCACACCCCCTCTTGTCGCATGCGGAAGGCCGTTCTATCGTCGTGATGTATCGAGTCGATACATCAGCTCGACACATCGAGCGGATACATGCGCACCGCGGCAGAGAGGAGGCGACGATGAGCCGGCGATCCGGGATCCTCGAGTTCGCCGTCCTCGGCCTGCTCCGCGAATCTCCGATGCACGGCTATGAGCTGCGCAAACGACTCAACACATCGCTGGGCGTCTTCCGTGCGTTCAGCTACGGGACGCTCTACCCCTGCCTCAAGACGCTGGTCGCCAACGGCTGGTTGATCGAGGAACAGGGGAACGACGCCGAGGCCGTCCCCCTCACCGGCCGCCGCGCCAAGATCGTCTACCGGTTGACGGCAGAGGGTAAGGAGCACTTCGAGCAGCTCCTCTCGCAGACCGGGCCCGACGCATACGAGGACGAGCACTTCGCCGCCCGTTTCGCTTTCTTCGGGCAAACCTCACGCGACGTACGCATGCGCGTGCTGGAGGGCCGCCGCAGCCGGCTGGAGGAGCGCCTGGAGAAGATGCGCGCCTCCCTGGCCCGGACCCGGGAGCGCCTCGACGACTACACGCTTGAGCTTCAGCGCCACGGGATGGAGTCCGTGGAGCGCGAGGTGCGCTGGCTGAACGAGCTCATCGAGAGCGAGCGGGCGGGGCGGGACCTCAAGGGCCCCGCCTCCGGAGAGCCCGGCTCGCGTGACACCACATCTGGAGCGTCGGGCGGCCTGCCCCGGCCGGGGGACGACCCCCGTCCGGATACGCCCGACGACACCGCCACGTGAGAGCCCGCCGAGGGCCTCACTCGTACACACAGGGAGCAACCGGAATGGGTTCGGTTCGCGTAGCCATCGTCGGCGTGGGCAACTGCGCCGCATCGCTGGTGCAGGGAGTCGAGTACTACAAGGACGCCGACCCGGCGTCCAAGGTGCCGGGCCTGATGCACGTCCAGTTCGGCGACTACCACGTCCGCGACGTCGAGTTCGTCGCCGCGTTCGACGTGGACGCCAAGAAGGTCGGTCTCGACCTCGCGGACGCCATCGGCGCCTCCGAGAACAACACCATCAAGATCTGCGACGTCCCCCGCACCGGTGTGACGGTCCAGCGCGGCCACACCCTCGACGGCCTCGGCCGGTACTACCGCGAGACCATCGAGGAGTCCGCCGAGGAGCCCGTCGACGTCGTCCAGGTCCTCAAGGACCAGCAGGTCGACGTCCTCGTCTGCTACCTGCCCGTCGGTTCCGAGGACGCGGCGAAGTTCTACGCCCAGTGCGCCATCGACGCCAAGGTCGCCTTCGTCAACGCCCTCCCGGTCTTCATCGCCGGGACCAAGGAGTGGGCGGACAAGTTCACCGAGGCGGGCGTCCCGATTGTCGGCGACGACATCAAGTCGCAGGTCGGCGCCACCATCACGCACCGGGTCATGGCGAAGCTGTTCGAGGACCGCGGCGTCATCCTCGACCGCACGATGCAGTTGAACGTCGGCGGCAACATGGACTTCAAGAACATGCTCGAGCGCGACCGCCTCGAGTCGAAGAAGATCTCCAAGACGCAGGCCGTCACCTCCCAGATCCGCGACCGCGAACTGGGCGAGGGCAACGTCCACATCGGCCCGTCCGACTACGTCGCCTGGCTGGACGACCGCAAGTGGGCCTACGTCCGTCTGGAGGGCCGCGCCTTCGGTGACGTCCCGCTGAACCTGGAGTACAAGCTCGAGGTCTGGGACTCCCCGAACTCCGCCGGCGTCATCATCGACGCCCTGCGCGCCGCGAAGATCGCCAAGGACCGCGGCATCGGCGGCCCGATCCTGTCGGCGTCGAGCTACTTCATGAAGTCCCCGCCCGTGCAGTACTTCGACGACGAGGCCCGCGAGAACGTCGAGAAGTTCATCAACGGTGAGGTCGAGCGCTGACGCGCCGCAACTGATCGCTCCTGCCAGGGCTGTGAGGGTCCCCGGGTCGTACGACCCGGGGACCCTCCCCGTATGTGAGGCTGTGCCCCATGGCCGTCGTCCGTGACCTGCGCGTCCTGTTGCGCTTCCAGGGCTTCCGGCGCCTGCTCGCCGTGCGCCTGCTCTCCCAGGGGGCCGACGGCGTCTACCAGGTCGCGCTCGCCGCGTACGTCGTCTTCTCACCGGAGAAGCAGACCTCGGCGACCGCGGTCGCCTCGGCGATGGCGGTGCTGCTGCTCCCGTACTCGCTCGTCGGCCCCTTCGCCGGCGTCCTGCTGGACCGCTGGCGACGCCGCCAGGTCCTGCTGTACGGCAGCCTGTTGCGCGCCCTGCTCGCCTCGGCGACGGCCGTGCTGATACTCAGTCCGGTACCGGACTGGCTCTTCTACGTCTCCGCCCTGTGTGTCACCGCCGTCAACCGCTTCGTGCTCTCGGGCCTGTCCGCTGCCCTGCCGCGTGTGGTGGACGCCGAGCGCCTGGTCCTCGCCAACTCCCTCTCCCCGACCGCCGGAACGCTGGCGGCGACGGCCGGCGGCGGTCTCGCCTTCGTCGTCCGCCTGGTGGTGGCGGACTCCGACGCCGCCGTGGTGCTCGTGGCGGCCGGGCTGTACCTCTGCGCGGCCCTGGCCTCACTCAGCATGGCGCGGGAACTCCTCGGTCCCGACCGGACCTTGTCGCGCGTGCGCATCGGGACGGCGATCACGGGCACCGTCCGCGACCTGGTGGCGGGGGTACGTCACCTGGCCGCGCCGCAGCGCCGGGAGGCCGCCTGGGCGCTCGCGGCGATGTCGCTGATGCGGTTCTGCTACGGCGCCCTGCTGGTCATGCTCCTGATGCTCTGCCGATACGCGCTCACCTCGTCCACGGACGAGGGACTCGCGCTGCTGGGGCTGGCGTTGGGCGTCTCCGGCGCGGGCTTCTTCGCGGCCGCCGTGGTGACGCCCTGGAGCGCGGGGAGGCTGGGACCCGGACGCTGGATCGTGGTGTGCGCGGGCGCCGCCGCACTGCTGGAGCCGGCTCTCGGCCTGCCGTTCGCCACCGCCCCGCTGCTGGCCGCGGCCTTCGTCCTGGGCCTGACGACCCAGGGGGCGAAGATCGCCACGGACACCATCGTCCAGTCGTCCGTCGACGACGGCTTCCGTGGCCGGATCTTCTCGGTCTACGACGTCCTTTTCAACGTCTTCTTCGTCGGAGCCGCCGCCGTCGCCGCGATGATGCTGCCGCCGGACGGCCGGTCCGTGCCCCTGGTGATCACGATCGCCGTTATCTACGCGTCAGTAGCGGTGGCTATGGGGCGGTTTGGCCGCCAGTAAGTGTCACATCAATGACACAGAGCCACTTCTGGCTACTGCGCTGTCAGTGGGGACCGCTACCTTACGTGGGTCTTATCTCGCGACATGTTCGCGTCACTCTTCCATGTTCTAGGGGGACCCCCAAGTGACTACTCCGCCGCCCCAGGGCAACCCGTTCGCACAGGGCCAGCCCGCGGGTCAGCCCCAGGCTCCGTACCCGCCGCAGGGCGGCTACCCCCAGCAGCCCGGCCAGCCCGGCTTCCCGCCCCAGGGCGCGGCTCCCTACGCCCCGGTTCCGCCGCAGCCGTCCGGCCGCAAGCTCAGCTTCAAGACCATCAAGAACATCGTGATCGTCATGGCTGTGGCGAGCGTGGCCATCGGCGGCTACATAGCCAGCCGGGACGACGCCAACACGGCAGCGGTCGGTGACTGCATGCATCGCGGCAGCGCCAATGACGACAACCCGGACCTCGAGGTCGTCGACTGCGGTGACGCGAAGGCCCAGTACGAGGTGCTCGCCAAGGTCGAGGGCAAGTTCCTCACGGACGCCATGGCCTCCAGCAAGTGCGAGGCCGAGGCGAAGGACTTCCAGTACGTGTACACCCAGAGCGGTGACGGCAAGGACTTCCTGCTCTGCCTGAAGGACCACAAGAAGTAAGACAGACAGATCGAGGGGCGGTGTTTCACGTGAAACACCGCCCCTCGATCTGTCTCCACGGGGTCATGTTTCACGTGAAACATGACCCCGTTTCTCAGCCTCAGCCCCCCTGGCCGGCCCACCACTCCTTGAGAGCGGCCACCGCTGCGTCATGCTCCATCGGTCCGCGCTCCAGCCGCAGCTCCAGCATGTGCTGGTACGCGCGGCCGATGACCGGGCCGGGACCGACACCCAGGATCTCCATGATCTGGTTGCCGTCGAGGTCCGGACGGATGGAGTCCAGCTCCTCCTGCTCCTGGAGTTTGGCGATCCGCTCCTCCAGGCCGTCGTACGCCCGCGACAGGGCCGCCGCCTTGCGCTTGTTGCGCGTGGTGCAGTCCGAGCGGGTCAGCTTGTGCAGGCGGTCGAGGAGCGGGCCGGCGTCACGGACATAGCGGCGGACCGCCGAGTCCGTCCACTCGCCGGTGCCGTAGCCGTGGAAGCGCAGGTGGAGTTCGACCAGCCGTGAGACGTCCTTCACCAGTTCGTTGGAGTACTTCAACGCCGTCATGCGCTTCTTGGTCATCTTCGCCCCGACCACCTCGTGGTGGTGGAACGAGACCCGGCCGTCCTTCTCGAAGCGCCGTGTGCGCGGCTTGCCGATGTCGTGCAGCAGGGCGGCCAGCCGCAGCGTCAGGTCGGGGCCGTCGTCCTCCAGCGCCATCGCCTGCTCCAGGACGATCAGCGTGTGGTCGTAGACGTCCTTGTGCCGGTGGTGCTCATCACGCTCCAGGCGCAGGGCCGGCAGCTCGGGCAGCACGTGGTCGGCGAGACCGGTCTCCACGAGGAGCGCCAGGCCCTTGCGCGGGTGGGGGGAGAGGATCAGCTTGTTCAGCTCGTCCCGCACCCGCTCGGCCGAGACGATCTCGATGCGTCCGGCCATCTCCTTCATGGCCGTGACGACCTCGGGGGCGACCTCGAAGTCGAGCTGAGCCGCGAAGCGCGCGGCCCGCATCATCCGGAGCGGATCGTCCGAGAAAGACTCCTCAGGGGTGCCAGGGGTGCGCAGCACACGCGCCGCGAGATCCTCCAGCCCGCCGTGCGGGTCGACGAACTCCTTCTCCGGCAGCGCGACGGCCATCGCGTTCACCGTGAAATCACGGCGGACAAGATCCTCCTCGATGGAGTCGCCGTAGGACACCTCGGGCTTGCGTGAGGTGCGGTCGTACGCCTCCGACCGGTAGGTGGTCACCTCGATCTGGTAGCCGCCCTTGTGGGCGCCGACCGTGCCGAAGGCGATCCCGACCTCCCAGACGGCGTCCGCCCAGGGACGGACGATCTTGAGCACGTCCTGGGGGCGGGCGTCGGTCGTGAAGTCCAGGTCGTTGCCGAGCCGGCCCAGCAGCGCGTCCCGGACCGAGCCGCCGACCAGGGCAAGTGAGAACCCGGCCTCCTGGAAGCGGCGGGCGAGGTCGTCGGCGACAGGAGCGACCCGCAGCAGTTCACTCACCGCACGGTGCTGCACCTGGCTCAGGGCACTGGACTTTTCTTCGTTGGCGTTCGGCACAACAGAAGAGGGTACGTGGCCGGGGCGACCGCGAGCTCCCCCATTACCTGTGCGGACACGTCCATCAATACGCGCACAAGGCCCGCCCTCGAGATGTTGGAGACCTCTCATCCCCATAGGCCGCATACCGGACAGCTCACAGTCTGCCCGCGATCTTGTCGAGCGGACCGCGGCACTTCCCCTCAGCGCGCATCGTTACCATGCGTGGACGCACATTCCGACGACCACTGACGACGACGAGGGACGGGCGAGCGCGTGGCCGAGGCGGCAGACTTCCAGGGGACCAGTGCCTCACCTGCCCGCCGGTGGCTGCGGCGCACCGGAGCACTGCTCGCCGGTGCGCCCCTGCTGGCCGGACTCCTCCAGTTGCCCGCCGCGACCTCTGCGGACGCGGCAGGGCAGGAGTCCCCGCAGGCTGTCTCCGGCGCGGGCTCGGTGTCGGTAGCTGTCGACTCGCTCAGCCCCAGCGCCCCCACGGAGGGGGACACGGTGACCGTGTCCGGCACGGTCACCAACAACGGCAAGCAGCCCGTCACCGACGCCCACGTCGACCTGCGGGTGGGACCCTCGCTCGACACCCGCTCGTCCATCGACACCCTCGCCAAGAAGAGCGGCGACGTCCAGGGCCCCGCCGGCGAAGGTGTCGGCGACAAATACGCCGAGAAGTTCCCCAAGCTCACCCCCGGCGTGGCGGAACCCTTCAACATCTCCGTACCGGTCGACGAGCTGGACCTCGGCCGGGACGGCGTCTACCAGCTGGCCGTCGCGCTCTCCGGGGAGACCGCCGCGCAGCCCTGGGACCAGGTCCTCGGCATCCAGCGCACGTTCCTGCCGTGGCAGCCGGAAGAGGCCGGCACGAAGACGAAGACCACCTTCCTCTGGCCGCTCGTCTCCACGGCCCACATGGCCGCCGAGACGGGGTCGAACGAGCAGCAGACGCCGGTCTTCCGCGACGACAAGCTGGCCGAGGAGATCGCGCCGGGCGGCCGCCTCGACCAGATGGTGTCCCTGGGCAAGGGCCTCGACGTCACGTGGGTGGTCGATCCGGACCTGCTGGCCTCCGTCGACGCGATGACCAAGAGCTACGAGATCCGCGGCGCGGACGGCACCACCACCCCCGGCAAGAGCCAGGAGATCGCCAAGAACTGGCTCGCGGAGCTCCAGCAGGCGGTCGCGGGCAAGGATGTCGTCGCCCTGCCGTTCGGCGACCCGGACCTGGCCTCCCTCGCCCACAACGGCACGAAGGTCACCGGCTCCCTGAGCCACCTCAAGGAGGCCACCGACGTCGTCGACGACACGGTGGAGACGATCCTCCACGTGACACCGTCCACGGACTTCGCGTGGCCCGTGGACGGCGCCGTCGACCCGTCGATCGTGAAGGTCGCGACCTCCGCGGGCGCCGACAAGGTGATCGCCCGCAGCGACAGCCTCCAGGACAACCTGTCGTACACGCCCTCCGCGGCCCGGCCCATCGGCGGCGGCACCACGGCGGTCGTCGCGGACTCCAGGCTGTCCACGGCGTTCCAGGGCAACCTGACGAAGGCCTCCGCCTCCACGCTCGCCGTGCAGCGTTTCCTCGCCCAGAGCCTCACGCTCGGCCTGCAGACCGGCAAGCAGCGCAGCGTCGTCGTCGCCCCGCAGCGCATGCCGTCCGTCAGCCAGGCCCAGGCCATGGCCGAGGCGCTGGCGGCCCTCGAAGGCGGAAACTGGTCCGAGCCGCAGGACCTCTCCGCCGCCGCCAAGGCCAAGCCGGACCCCGCGGCCAACACGAAGGTGCCGCCGGCCTCCACCTACCCCCGTTCGCTGCGCGCCCAGGAGCTCCCGCAGGCCGCGTTCGAGCAGATCGCGAAGACGCAGGACAAGCTCGACAAGTTCAAGGTGATCCTGACCCGCCAGTCCCGGGTCGTGACCCCCTTCGGACGGGCCATGAACCGCGAGATGTCCACGTCGTGGCGCGACGACGAGGGCGCGGCGTTGACCTACCGCACCGGCATCGAGTCGTACCTCGACGGGCTCATCGACAGCGTGAAGCTGATCGAGAAGTCGGAGACCAAGCTCTCCGGCCGCAGCGCCACGATCCCGGTGACCGTCCAGAACAACCTGGTCCAGGGCGTCGAGCACCTGGAGCTGCGGCTCACGTCGCAGAACCCGACCCGCCTCAAGATCGGCGGTGACGCGTACGAGGAGCAGCAGGTCACCGTCAACGGCGGCCACAGCCAGTCGGTGAAGTTCACCACGTCCGCCAACGCCAACGGCCGGGCGAAGGTCGTCGCGCAGCTGTACACGGAGGACGGCCGGCCGTACGGTGCCGCCGTCACCTTCGACGTGAAGGTCACCGAGGTCACGCCCACCGTCATGCTGGTCATCGGCGGCGGCGTCCTGCTCCTGGTCCTGGCCGGCTTCCGGATGTACACCCAGCGCAAGCGCGCGGCCGCCCGGGAGGCCGCCGAGGACGGCGCCGCCGGGACGGACGACGACGCCGACACCGCGCAGGACCCCGCCGGCACCCGGCAGAACCCGCAGGCTCCCGGCGACCGTCTCAAGGAGGAGTCCGAGGCCGGCTCCCGGGCAGACGCCCCCGAGCAGCCGAGTGACCCGGCCCCGGACACCGCAGCGGAAAGCGCCGACCCGTCCGGCACGGGTGAGAGAGTGGACCGTTGAGATGTCGTGGCCGGTGGGCCCGGGACGATGAGGTGGGGTAACCATGAACGCGCCGTACGACGGTGACCACGGCCGTGCCGTGGGCGACTCGGGCTACCCCGAGTCCGGCGGGCCCGAGGGCGCGCCGCCCCAGCACGGCCAGGTGCCGCCGCAGCCGCCCGCGGACATGTACCTCCAGGACGCCTACGCCCAGGACCCCTACCGGGCACAGGACCTCTCCGCCCAGGACCCGGTCGCCGAGGCGCTCTACGACCGCGCCGCGCACCCGCCGCCCCCTCCGGGCACGTACCCGCCGCATCAGATGTACGCCCAGCCACCGCAGTCGCCGTACGCCCCCGACCCCCGGGTGTGGGCCCAGACCCCCGCACCGGAGCCGGAGGGCCCGACCCGGCACCTGCCGTACGGCGACGACCCCCGCACCACCCAGTTCGTGGGGGTGGACGACCTCGTCTCCCAGGCGGGCGAGCCACGCCAGGAGCCGGACGCCTTCGCGCACCTCTTCAGGGACCAGCAGCAGAGCAGCGGACACCCGTCGTACGAGCCGCCCTCGGTCCCCGGCCAGTCCCCGGCGCCCATGGCCCAGGGCCAGTACGCGGCACCCGACCAGGCCGCGGCGACACCGCCCCCCGTGGACGAGACGTCCGCCCAGGAGCCCGCCGTCTCACCCGCCCCCAAGAAGACCGGCCGCGCCGCGGGCCTGATGAAGTCCAGCGCCGTGATGGCCGCGGGCACGATGGTCTCCCGCCTCACCGGCTTCATCCGCTCCGCGCTCATCGTCTCGGCCCTGGGCGTCGGCCTCCTCGGTGACACCTTCCAGGTCGCCTACCAGCTGCCGACGATGATCTACATCCTCACCGTCGGCGGCGGACTCAACTCCGTCTTCGTGCCACAGCTCGTGCGCGCCATGAAGGAGGACGAGGACGGCGGCGAGGCCTACGCCAACCGCCTGCTGACCCTGGTCATGGTGACGCTCGGCACGCTCACCGCACTCTCGATCTTCGGCGCGCCGCTCCTGATCCGCCTGCTCTCCGACCCGGTCGCCAGCGACCCGGCGGCGAACCGCGTCGGCATCACCTTCGTCCAGTACTTCCTGCCCTCGATCTTCTTCATGGGCGTCCACGTGGTGATGGGCCAGATCCTCAACGCCCGCGGGAAGTTCGGCGCGATGATGTGGACCCCGGTCCTGAACAACATCGTCATCATCGTGACGCTGGGCATGTTCATCTACGTCTACGGCACCGCGGCCGACTCGGGGATGAAGGTCACGACCATCCCGCCGGAGGGCCAGCGCCTGCTCGGCATCGGCGTCCTGCTCGGCCTCGTGGTGCAGGCGCTGGCGATGATCCCCTACCTGCGCGAGACCGGCTTCCGGCTGCGGCTGCGCTTCGACTGGAAGGGCCAGGGCCTCGGCAAGGCCGTCACGCTCGCCAAGTGGACGGTCCTGTTCGTCCTCGCCAACCAGGCGGGCGCCATGATCGTCATCCAGCTGTCCACCGCGGCGGGCAAGGCCTCGCCCGTCGACGGCACCGGCTTCGCCGCCTACGCCAACGCGCAGCTGATCTGGGGCCTGCCGCAGGCCATCATCACGGTCTCCCTCATGGCCGCCCTGCTGCCGCGCCTGTCGCGCTCGGCGGCCGAGGGCGACGGTGGTGCCGTCCGCGACGACATCTCCCAGGGCCTGCGCAACACGGCCGTGGCGATCGTGCCGATCGCGTTCGGTTTCCTCTCGCTCGGCATTCCCATGTGCACGCTGATGTTCGGCTCCTCCGGCACCAGCGAGGCCACCAACATGGGCTACATGCTGATGGCGTTCGGTCTCGGTCTGATTCCGTACTCCGTGCAGTACGTGGTCCTGCGGGCCTTCTACGCCTACGAGGACACCCGAACTCCCTTCTACAACACGGTCATCGTGGCCGCGGTCAACGCCGGCGCCTCGGCGGTCTGCTACTTCGTCATCCCGTCCCGCTGGGCCGTGGTCGGCATGGCGGCCTCGTACGGACTGGCCTACGCGATCGGCGTCGGTGTCGCCTGGCGCCGGCTGCGCAAGCGGCTGGGCGGGGACCTCGACGGCGCCCGGGTCCTGCGGACTTACGCCCGGCTGTGCATCGCGTCGGTCCCGGCCGCCCTGCTCAGCGGAGCGGCCTGCTACGGCATCGGCCACACGCTCGGCCAGGGCGTCGCCGGCTCGCTCGCCGCAGTGTTCGCCGGCGGGGCCGTTCTCCTCGGGATCTTCTTCGTCGCCGCCCGCCGCATGCGCATCGAGGAACTCAACTCGCTGGTCGGCATGGTCCGCGGACGCCTGGGACGCTGAGACGGGGGGTAGGCGCACAACCATCGTCAGCCACCGCGTGTCGTGCATAGCGGCGGACTGTGGGCACAATTGGTTTCGGCGTCGGACGGCGCGCAACGGATACCGGCCGGCGCGCAATGGATGGGGAGGCAGGAACGACGGTGGCGGAACGGAGTACGGCTGCCGTCGACGTGGCAGACAACAGCGACGAGACGTCGCTGACCGCACAGGCGGACCAGTCCACGGCCGACGGGGTGGCCAAGAACCGGGAGCGGGACACGGACAGCGACGAGGTACAGGAGAGCACCCGGACCGACGGTTCCGGAAAGACCTCGCCGCCAGAGCTGCACAGTGGTCACAAGCTCGCCAGACGCTACCGCCTCGAGGAGTGCGTCACCCGTCTGGACGGTTTCAGCAGCTGGCGGGCCGTGGACGAGAAGCTCCGCCGCGCCGTCGGCGTGCACATCCTGCCCGCGGACCACTCGCGGGCCCGCTCCGTGCTGGCCGCCGCACGCTCCTCCGCCCTGCTGGGCGATCCGCGCTTCGTCCAGGTCCTGGACGCCGTGGAGGAGAACGACCTCGTCTACGTCGTCCACGAGTGGCTTCCCGACGCGACGGAACTGACCACGCTCCTCGCCTCCGGGCCCCTGGAGCCGTACGACGCCTACCAGATGGTCAGCCAGATCGCCGCCGCCATGGCCGCCGCCCACCGTGAGGGCCTCGCCCATCTCCGGCTGAACCCCAATGCCGTCCTGCGCACCTCGACCGGCCAGTGGCGCATCCGCGGCCTCGCGGTGAACGCCGCCCTGCGGGGCGTCTCGTCCGACACTCCGCAGCGCACCGACACGGAGGCCATCGGCGCCCTGCTGTACGCCGCGCTCACCCAGCGCTGGCCGTACGAGAGCGACGCCTACGGGCTGTCGGGCCTGCCGAAGGACATCGGCCTCATCGCACCCGATCAGGTGCGGGCCGGTGTGCACCGCGGCCTGTCCGAGCTCTCCATGCGCGCACTCGTCAACGACGGAGCCACCGCCTCCCGGCACGAGTCGCCGTGCACCACCCCGGAGGAGCTGGTGAAGGCGATCGGCGAGATGCCCCGCATCCGCCCGCCGGAGCCGGCGTTCACCGCCCCGCCCGAGTACCAGCGCACGACGTACCAGCAGGGCACGTACGGCCGCTCGTCGGCGCGCCCGGGCGCCACCCAGCCGGTCCCGACCCCGCCGCCCCCGCTGCAGAGCCGTACCGGCAAGGCCCTGAAGTGGGCCGTGTCCGCTCTCCTGATCGCGGCGCTGGGTCTCGGCAGCTGGCAGCTGGCGGACGCGCTCATGGACCAGGGCGGCAAGACGGACGACCCCAACAAGACGCAGAACACCGAGGACGACGACAAGAACGGCAAGTCCGAGGCACCGAAGCCCCTCGCCATCAAGGGCGCCGAGGAGTACGTCGCCAAGGGCGACGCCCAGCACCCCGCCGACGTGAACAAGACCTACGACGGCAACACGTCCACGGGCTGGCGCACCAACAGCTACCTGGACGGCCCGAAGATGGTGATAAAGCCGGGCGTCGGCATCGTCTACGACCTCGGCTCCGAGAAGGAAGTGTCGGCCGCGACCCTGTCGCTGCGGTACGGCAGCGACCACACCACGGTCGAGCTGTACGCGACCGACTCCCTCGGTTCGTCCACTCCGCTGAGTTCGATGAAGAAGCTCGGCACGGTGACGACCAGCGGCACCTCGGCGAAGGTCACCGTCGACAAGCCGGTGAAGAGCCGGTACGTCCTGGTCTGGCTGACGGCGCTGCCGTACTCGGGCGCCGACCCGTCCAACTTCAGCGACGCGGGTTACAAGCAGGCGATCACCGAAGTGAAGTTCACGGGCTGAGTGCCGACCGAGGGAAGGGGGTTCGATGGCGGACCGCGCCGAGCACAGCGGTGCAAGTGATCAGGACCTCCTCGCCCGGCATGTCGAGGGCGACCCCGACGCCTTCGGTGAGATCGTGCGCCGGCACCGCGACCGGCTCTGGGCCGTCGCCCTGCGGACGCTGGGGGACCGCGAGGAGGCCGCTGACGCGGTGCAGGACGCCCTCGTCTCCGCCTACCGGGCCGCCCACACCTTCCGGGGCCAGTCGGCCGTCACAACCTGGCTCCACCGGATCACGGTGAACGCCTGCCTGGACCGCGCCCGCAAGGTGGCCTCCCGCAAGACCTCTCCCGTCGACGACACCGAGCGTCTGGAGCAGTTGCTGGAGCCGCACGAGTCGGCCTCGGCACCCGCCGAGCGCAACGATCTCCACCGGCAGCTCATCGAAGCCCTGGGCACCCTGCCCGCCGACCAGCGCGCGGCGCTCGTCCTGGTGGACATGCAGGGCTACCCCGTCGCGGAGGCGGCCCGCATCCTCGATGTGCCGACCGGCACGGTGAAGAGCAGATGCGCCCGCGGCAGAGCCAGACTCCTGCCGCTGCTCACCCATCTCCGGCCGGATGGCACCGGTGGGGAGAAGAAGCCGGGCGGAGAACGGAACCGGACGCCGGGGACGGCCGTCCCACCCGCAGCGGGACCGCAGCGCGCGGGACCACCGGACACAGGACCGAGCGACCCAGCTGCAGTGAAGGGCGGAGGTGGACGAGCGTGACGTCGACGACAGACATGGCCGGGCACCCGGACGTCGCGGAGATCTCCGACCTCTCCGAGGGCCTCCTCCCACCGTCCCGGACCAGCGACGTACGCCGGCATCTGGACGAGTGCGAGCTCTGCGCGGACGTCTACGCCTCCCTGGAGGAGATCCGCGGGTTGCTCGGCACCCTGCCGGGCCCGCCGCGCATGCCCGCTGATGTCGCGGGCCGCATCGATGCCGCTCTCGCCGCCGAGGCACTGCTGAACGCCACGGAGCCGGAGTCCGCGGAGAACCGTGTCCCGGTGAACGCTTCCCCGTCCGGGTCCGAGGACGACAGCGGTGCGGATGTTTCACGTGAAACATCGACGCCCGCCGACCGACCCGCCGGACGCCCGCGCTCCTCCACCACCGGCCCGGGCCGCAAGAACCGCACGCGAAGCGGCCGCCGCAGGATCGCCGTGCTGGGCACCGTCTTCACGGTCGCCGCCCTGGGACTGGGCTCCGTCCTGCTGTCGTCGCTCGGCGACAACAAGCCGCCCCACGACACGGCGGGCGGCCCGCAGACCACCCCTGCGGACACGTTCTCCGAGGGGAAGCTGCAGAAGCAGGTCACCGACCTCCTGGCCGAGAAAAAGACTGGGGGCGGCGACTCCCGTACGCCCTTCGGCGCCGCGACCGCCCCCGGCACCAACCGCCCCAAAGCCGCCGAGGACCCCGTGGTGCCCGGCTGCGTCCGCGACGGCATCGGGCGCGACGACGCCGCTCTGGCTGTCGAGAACGGCAGGTATCAGGGGAAGAAGGCCATGCTCGTGCTGCTCCCCGACGCCGACGACGCCACCCGAGTCACGGCCTACGTCGTCGACGCGACCTGTGTGGATCCCCAGGCGTCCACCGCCAGCGGCAAAGTCCTCCTGGAGCGCTCCTACCCGACCGCCTGAGCGGGGCTCCGCCCTCTCCTCCCGCGAGAGTGCTGCGTCTTCTCCCTGTGAGGTGTCCGGCACGGATCCGCATCTCCGTGTGCCCGGACACAGTGGGAATGCGCGCCCCTTAGGATCCGTTGGGTGGGGTGAGAGTTCCGAGAAGCTCCCACCGGTCGTACGACGTAGACCAGAGACGAGGAATCAAGCCGTGAGCGACGTCCGTAACGTGATCATCATCGGCTCCGGGCCCGCCGGCTATACGGCGGCGCTCTACACCGCGCGCGCGTCGCTGAAGCCACTGGTGTTCGAGGGCGCCGTCACGGCAGGTGGCGCGCTCATGAACACCACCGACGTCGAGAACTTCCCGGGCTTCCAGGACGGGATCATGGGCCCCGAGCTCATGGACAACATGCGCGCCCAGTCGGAGCGCTTCGGAGCCGAGCTCGTCCCGGACGACGTGGTGGCCGTCGACCTGACCGGTGAGATCAAGACCGTCACGGACACCGCCGGCACCGTCCACCGGGCCAAGGCCGTCATCGTCGCCACCGGCTCGCAGCACCGCAAGCTCGGTCTGCCGAACGAGGACGCGCTGTCCGGCCGGGGCGTGTCCTGGTGCGCCACCTGTGACGGGTTCTTCTTCAAGGACCAGGACATCGCCGTCATCGGTGGCGGCGACACCGCGATGGAGGAGGCCACCTTCCTTTCGCGGTTCGCGAAGTCCGTGACCGTCGTCCACCGCCGCGACACCCTGCGCGCCTCCAAGGCCATGCAGGAGCGCGCCTTCGCCGACCCGAAGATCTCGTTCGTGTGGGACAGCGAGGTCGCCGAGATCCAGGGCGACCCGAAGCTCTCGGGCCTGAAGCTGCGCAACCTCAAGACCGGCGAGCTTTCGGACCTCGCGGTGACCGGTCTGTTCATCGCCATCGGCCACGACCCCCGCACCGAGCTCTTCAAGGGTCAGCTCGACCTGGACGAAGAGGGCTACCTGAAGGTCGAAGCGCCCTCCACGCGCACCAACCTGACCGGTGTCTTCGGTGCCGGCGACGTGGTGGACCACACCTACCGTCAGGCGATCACCGCGGCCGGGACCGGCTGCTCCGCCGCTCTCGACGCCGAGCGCTACCTTGCCGCCCTGGCGGACGAGGAGCAGCCCGAGCCCGAGAAGACCTCTGTCTGACCTCTCCTACCCGCCCGACGCACCAACCAGTTAAGGAGCCCGCCGTGGCCGGCACCCTGAAGAATGTGACCGACGACTCCTTCGAGCAGGACGTCCTCAAGAGCGACAAGCCCGTCCTCGTGGACTTCTGGGCCGCCTGGTGCGGTCCGTGCCGCCAGATCGCGCCGTCCCTCGAGGCGATCGCCTCCGAGTACGGCGACAAGATCGAGGTCGTCAAGCTGAACATCGACGAGAACCCGGGTACGGCCGCCAAGTACGGCGTCATGTCCATCCCGACCCTGAACGTCTACCAGGGTGGCGAGGTCGCCAAGACCATCGTGGGCGCGAAGCCGAAGGCCGCGATCGTTCGCGACCTCGAGGAGTTCATCGCCGAGTAAGGCGGCTGAGCCGTCGCCCCGACAGTGCATGTTTCACGTGAAACGCGAATGGGCCAACCCGGAAGGGTTGGCCCATTCGCGTTTGGCCGCGTCCCGCTGCAGCGGCCGGAGCGCTGGCTGCTGTGACCGCGTTCTGCTACAGCGGCCGGAGTGCCGGCTCCTTCTGCACCGCTCCCAGGAGCCGGTCCAGCGCCATCTCGACGTCTTCCTTCCAAGAGAGCGTCGATCTCAGCTCCAGTCTCAGCCGGGGATGGGTGGGGTGCTGCCGGACCGTCTTGAAGCCCACCGCCAGGAGATGGTCGGCGGGCAGCACGCAGGCCGGTTCCTTCCAGCGCGCGTCTCCGAACGCCTCGATCGCCTTGAAGCCACGCCGCAGCAGATCCTTCGCGACCGTCTGGACCATCACCCGACCCAGCCCTTGCCCCTGGTAGCCCGGCAGGATGAACGCGGTCATGAGCTGGACCGCGTCAGGGGAGACGGGACTCGTGGGAAACGCCGTGGAGCGAGGCACATAGGCGGGAGGGGCGTACAGCACGAAGCCCACCGGCACCTCGTCGACATAGACCACCCGACCGCAGGACCCCCAGTCCAACAGGACCGCCGAGATCCAGGCCTCCTTCTCCAGCGCCGGCGTGCCCGCCTTTACCGCGGCCTCGCCGCTGACTGGGTCGAGTTCCCAGAAGACACACGTGCGGCAGCGCTTGGGAAGGTCCTGAAGGTTGTCCAGCGTGAGCGGTACGAGCCGGCGCCCCATGAAGGCTGATCCTCGCTTCCTTCGCCCGCCGCATCGCGGGCGGCTGTCAGAGCGCTCCGTTCCCTGAGGAGACTGCCGATGAATCCACCGACGGCTCCCAGCCCCAAACCGGCGCTCACCAGTCCGGTGCGGCTCATCGTTCGCATGGCCCCTGCCTCCGTCTCAGAGGTGCTGCCGGGTGGTCGCGCCCTACCCGAACGCATCGTATCCACGATGCGATTCCATCGATACCGCCAGAAAGGAAAGAGCGGGCCACGTTCCGGTACACACCGGACACGGCCCGCTCTGTCGGATGCACAGCAGAGGCTCCTGCCGGAGACTCAGGACTCGTCCTCCTCGGAGTCGCCTTCCAGGAGACTCTTCTGCAGGACCGGGCCCTCGCCAGGCGCGAGAGAGCCGAGGATCCGCTCAAGGTCCTCCATGGAGGCGAACTCGACGGTGATCTTGCCCTTCTTCTGTCCCAGGTCGACCTTCACCCGCGTCTCGAACCGGTCCGAGAGCCGAGTGGCGAGGTCGGAGAGCGCGGGCGAGACCCGGGCGCCGGCCCGCGGGCCCTTGGGCCGCTGAGCCTTCTGGGGCCGCGACCCCATCAGGGTCACGATCTCCTCCACCGCCCGCACCGAGAGCCCCTCGGCCACAATCCGGTGCGCCAGCCTGTCCTGCTCCTCCGAGTCCTCCACGGACAGCAGAGCCCGAGCATGACCGGCGGAGAGCACTCCGGCAGCGACCCGGCGCTGCACGGCCGGCGAGAGCTTCAGCAGACGCAGTGTGTTGGAGACCTGCGGGCGGGAACGGCCGATGCGGTCCGCCAACTGGTCGTGCGTGCAGTTGAAGTCCCTCAGCAACTGGTCGTAAGCCGCTGCCTCTTCCAGGGGGTTCAGCTGGGCGCGGTGCAGGTTCTCCAGCAGAGCGTCCAGGAGGAGCTTCTCGTCCTCCGTGGCCCGCACGATCGCCGGGATCGCCTCCAGCCCCGCCTCACGGCAGGCACGCCAGCGGCGCTCACCCATGATGAGCTCGTAGCGGCCGGGAGCCACCTGCCGTACGACGACCGGCTGGAGGAGACCCACTTCCTTGATGGAGGTGATGAGTTCGGCGAGCGCGTCCTCGTCGAAGACCTCACGCGGCTGCCGCGGGTTCGGCTTGATGGAGTCGAGGGGGATCTCGGCGAAGTGCGCGCCGATGGGCGCCGCAGGAGCGGCGGGAGCGCTGGGCTGCGCCGGTTCCTCTGTTTCACGTGAAACAGTCGGCAGAGTTGTCACCTTCGCTGCGGCGACCCCACGGTCGTTCGGCAGTGCGGGCACGGCCGCGGGGGATACGGGAGCGGCGCCCCCCGCAGCGGCCTGGGCCACCGACTTCTCCGTCGGTGCAGCAGGGATCAGTGCGCCGAGACCACGGCCCAGCCCCCTCCGTCGCTCGCTCACTGGATGCCCTCCACCATGCTCGGGTCGTTCTGCTGTACGCCGATGTGGGCGTGCGTCGCGTCGTAGCTGACGCCCACACCCTTCAGCGCGATCTCTCGTGCCGCCTCCAGATAGGAGAGGGCACCACTCGAACCAGGATCGTAAGTCAGTACCGTCTGCCCATAACTCGGCGCCTCCGAGATACGGACGGATCGGGGGATGCTCGTCCGCAGCACCTCGTCGCCGAAGTGGGTACGGACCTCTTCGGCGACCTGGGACGCGAGTCGCGTCCGGCCGTCGTACATGGTGAGCAGAATGGTCGACACGTGCAGGGCGGGGTTGAGGTGCCCACGCACCAGGTCGACGTTGCGCAGCAGCTGTCCCAGCCCCTCCAGCGCGTAGTACTCGCACTGGATCGGGATCAGGACCTCCTGGCCCGCCACCAACGCGTTGACCGTCAGGAGGCCGAGCGAGGGCGGGCAGTCGATGAGGATGTAGTCCAGCGGCTGCTCGTACGCCTGGATGGCGCGCTGCAGCCTGCTCTCCCGCGCCACCAGGGACACCAGCTCGATCTCCGCACCGGCGAGATCAATCGTGGCCGGGGCGCAGAAGAGGCCTTCGACATCGGGGACCGGCTGGACGACCTCGGAAAGCGGCTTGCTCTCCACCAACACGTCGTAGATGGATGGCACTTCGGCGTGGTGGTCGATGCCCAGCGCGGTGGACGCATTGCCCTGTGGGTCGAGGTCGACCACCAGAACCCGGCCGCCGTGCAGCGCCAGCGACGCGGCGAGGTTGACGGTCGTCGTCGTCTTGCCGACGCCGCCCTTCTGATTGGCGACCACGATGATTCGGGTCTGCTCGGGCCGTGGCAGGCCCTCGCCGGCGCGGCCTAGAGCCTCCACCGCCAGTTGGGCAGCACGACCGATGGGAGTGTCGTCCATCGGAGGCGGTGTTTCACGTGAAACATCCGCCCCCATCGACTCGGTACGGGGACCGGGGACCGGATCGGTCATCGGTCCCGCGATGTTGGCGTCGGACCGCAAGGATTCACTCTCCTCGACTTCAGGCTCGCAATGAACAGAGCCTCCCATGTCTTCGGGGTCGTGAACCAGTGAGGCCTGTCGTTCTGTGGAGAAATCCACCTCTGTGGACAACTCAGGTCCCTCATCGAGTGAACCGAGAGGCTTACGGTCGCGGGGTTCGGCCGCAGCGCGGCCACGACTGATGATGCCGTGCAGCAGTGAGCGACGTTTCACGTGAAACACGATGCAGGGCAGCCGTGGCCGGACAGCCGCGACACTCCGGCATGCGTAGGTTTGGCAGCTTGTGTGGAGTACGTCTCGTCCGCAGGACGGATCAGCGTCGCCGGCGTGTGCGACCCGTACGAGCCGCCTTGGCCCGCTTCGCGGCGAAGCGCACACCGCCGGGGCTCTCCCCGACCTCGACCCGTACGACTGTGGACATCGGATCCACCACGCCCTCGCCGACATGCAGGATGGACGTCTCCACCGCACCCAGCTTGCTCAGTGCCGCCGACGCGCTCTTCAGCTCCTCCTCAGCGGTATCGCCCTTGAGCGCGAGCATCTCCCCGTAGGGCCGCAGCAGCGGGATGCCCCAGGTGGCGAGGCGGTCGAGCGGCGCGACAGCCCGGGCCGTCACGACGTGGACGGGCTGGACCTTCCCCATGACCTCCTCGGCCCGGCCGCGCACCACGGTCACGTGGTCGAGGCCGAGCAGCTCCACGACCTCGGTGAGGAAGTTGGTGCGCCGCAGCAGCGGCTCCAGCAGCGTGATCTTCAGGTCCTCCCGGACCAGTGCCAGCGGAATGCCGGGCAGGCCGGCACCCGAGCCCACGTCACACACCGTCACGCCCTGGGGCACGACCTCCGAGAGCACCGCGCAGTTCAGCAGGTGCCGCTCCCACAGGCGGGGCACCTCGCGCGGGCCGATGAGACCGCGCTGCACGCCCGCCTCTGCGAGCAGCTCGGCGTACCGCACCGCATCCGCGAAGCGCTCACCGAACACCTCGCGCGCCTGCTCGGGCGCGGGGGGAAGCTCCGCTGCCTCCGTCACGGGGACCGTCCTTCCGTACCGCGTCAACGCACCCAGCGCCGACACAAGAACCACCAGAACTATCAGGCTGACAAAGTTCGGCCCCGTCTGCGCAACAGACGGGGCCGGGGAACGTACGGGCCGATCAGGCGGGAAGCACGACGACGAAGCGCTGCGGTTCCTCGCCCTCGGACTCGCTGCGCAGGCCCGCGGCCTTGACCGCGTCGTGCACGACCTTGCGCTCGAACGGAGTCATGGGCTTCAGCTTCACGGCCTCACCGCTGCTCTTGGCCTCGGCGGCGGCCTTGGCGCCCAGCTCGGACAGCTCGGAACGCTTCTGGGCGCGGTATCCCGCGATGTCGAGCATCAGGCGGCTGCGGTCACCGGTCTCGCGGTGCACGGCCAGACGGGTGAGCTCCTGGAGCGCCTCCAGCACCTCGCCGTCACGGCCGACCAGCTTCTGCAGGTCACGGCTGCCCGTGTCGCTGATGATCGAGACGGAGGCGCGGTCGGCCTCGACGTCCATGTCGATGTCGCCGTCGAGGTCGGCGATGTCGAGCAGACCCTCCAGGTAGTCCGCCGCGATCTCGCCCTCCTGCTCCAGGCGGGTCAGGGTGTCTGCACCCTCGGCAGCGGCGGAGGTGGTGCCTTCCGTCACGGGATGGACTCCTTCTTACTTCTTGGACGGGGACTTGGGCCGCTGCGGACCCTTGCGCTGTCCGGACTGGGCCTTGCTGCGGGTACCGCTGCCGGGCTTCGCGCCGCCCTTCTTGGCAGCGGCGGCGGGCTTGGCGTCCTCGGGCTCGTCGGACTTCGTCAGCGACGTCTTCGGCTCGTGCTCACCGGCCGCCTTGGCGGCGCCGGACTGGCGCTGGGCCTTGGACTGCCGCTTGGGCTGCTGACGCTTCGGCGTGCCGGTGGCCGTCGGCGTACCGTCCTCGGCCTGGGCGGCGGCCGCGGTCTCGCTCTTGATCACCGTGCCGTCGGCCTGGGCGGCGAGTCCGGCCTTGCTCAGACCGTTGATGAACTTCCGCTCGAACTCGTTGCGGTCGCGGCCCTTGGCGACGATCGCCTTCACGATGGCGCGGTCGCGGCGCCGGCCGACCTTGTCGTGCTGCGTGACGTGCTTGGTCAGGCGCTCCAGGTACTCGGCCTGGGCCTTGGAACCCGGGGTCGGGTTGTTGCGGATGACGTACATCTGCTGGCCCATGGTCCACACGTTGGTGGTCAGCCAGTAGACGAGGACACCCACGGGGAAGTTGATGCCGAAGACGGCGAACATGACGGGGAAGACGTACATCAGCATCTTCTGCTGCTGCATGAACGGCGTCTTCACCGTGGTGTCGACGTTCTTCGTCATCAGCTGGCGCTGGGTGAAGAACTGCGACGCCGACATCAGGACGATCATGACGGCGGTGACCACGCGGACGTCGGTGAGGGAGGCGCCGAGCGCTTCCACCTTCGACGAGCTGTCGGTGAACTTCACCGCCAGCGGCGCACCGACGATGTGCGCCTTCTGGGCGCTCTGCAGCAGGTTCTCGTTGATCACGCCGATGGTGTCGTTCGACGCGATGCTGTTGAGCACGTGGTACAGGGCGAAGAAGAACGGGGACTGCGCCAGGATGGGAAGGCACGAGGACAGCGGGTTGGTGCCCGTGTCCTTGTACAGCTTCATCATCTCTTCGGACTGACGCTGCTTGTCGTTCTTGTAGCGCTCCTGGATCTTCTTCATCTCGGGCTGGAGCGTCTGCATGGCCCGGGTCGCCTTGATCTGCTTCACGAAGAGCGGGATCAGGCAGATACGGATCAGGATCACCAGGGACACGATCGACAGGCCCCAGGCCCACCCGGTGTCGGGGCCGAAGATGGCGCCGTACACCGTGTGGAACTGGACGATGACCCAGGAGACGGGTGTGGTGATGAAGCTGAAGAGGCTGGCAATCGTGTCCACTAATCATGCTCCTTGGGCATGGGACGGTGTCTCTGCGGCCGGGCTCGAAGGACTGGACGGACTTGTGGGAGAAGTCTGTCCCTCGATGGCCGGGTCGGCGGCGGAGGGCCCGCCCTTGCGTGCACGCCACGCGGTACGCAGCATTTCGTGCCACCGCGGACGCTTGCGCGGCGGGACATGGTCCACACCGCCCAGCGACCACGGATTGCACCGCAGGATGCGCCAGGCCGTGAGTGCCGTTCCCTTGATGGCACCGTGCCGGTCGATGGCCGTGTAGCCGTAGTGGGAGCACGACGGGTAGTACTTGCAGACCGGCCCGAGCAGCGGACTGATCGTCCACTGGTAGAGCTTGATCAGAGCCAGCAGCGGGTACTTCATCGCGCGCCCCCTCCCAGCAGCCGCTGAAGAGCGGCATCCAGGTCTCGGGCCAGCTGTGCATGGTCGGCGTCGCCCGATCCGGGCAGCGCTCGTACGACTACCAGGCTACCGGGGGGCAGCTGGGCGACTCGCTCGCGCATCAGGTGGCGAAGCCTGCGCTTCACCTTGTTGCGGACCACCGCGCCACCCACTGCCTTGCTCACGACGAAACCCGCACGCGTCGGGGGAGCGCTCTCCCCAGGCGCGTGCGGGTCCGTGGCACCGCTACGAAGGTGGACGACGAGGGTAGGGCGGCCGGCCCTACGACCCCGTCGCACCGCGGTCGCGAAGTCCTCGCGCCGCCTCAGCCGGTTCTCGGTGGGCAGCACGACGTCATGACCTGATCGGGATCAGGCGGACAGGCGGGCGCGACCCTTGCTACGGCGGGACGCGAGAATCGCGCGGCCGGCACGGGTGCGCATACGCAGCCGGAAGCCGTGGGTCTTCGCGCGACGACGGTTGTTCGGCTGGAAGGTGCGCTTGCTCACTCGGGGGCTCCAGAAAGAATCGGTGGTTGCGGGGTGCCGTCCTGGCTGTCACCGTGCGCCCACGAGTAGCTCGCAGTTACGCCCGAGTGCACCGCTTACCGATCACCCAAATGATCTGTGCCCATCGGAGGCAGGCGGCAGCAGCCATCGACAACTCGACCTGGTTACGGTACGCGCGGCTACGCCATCCGGTCAAACCAGGAGTCGCCGGGAGACACTTGTCCACAGGCTGGGGACAACAACTTGAACCGCACCGGCCGCCCTGACTACCGTGACGGAACTCCGATTCGTTCCCTTATCCCTGCCCCACCCGATTTACATCCCGACCCGTCCCAGAACCACACGTTCGTGGGACCTGTGAGAGAGCGTGCCCTGTGGCTGACGTACCTGCCGATCTTGCCGCAGTGTGGCCACGCGTATTGGAGCAGCTCCTCGGGGAGGGCCGCGGCCAGGGTGTCGAGGTGAAGGACGAGCACTGGATCAGGCGCTGTCAACCGCTCGCGCTGGTCGCGGACACCGCCCTGCTCGCCGTACCGAACGAATTCGCGAAAGGCGTGCTCGAGGGCCGGCTGGCGCCGATCGTCAGCGAGACGCTGAGCCGCGAGTGCGGCCGCCCGATCCGGATCGCGATCACCGTCGACGACTCCGCGGGCGACCCCCCGGCCACACCGGCACCCCCCGCCCGCCCCCAGCAGCGCTACGAGGAGCCCGAGCTCCCCTCCGCGCGCCAGGACCGCGACGGATACGACAGCCGCCAGGACCGTGACGCGTACGACGCCCGCCAGGACCGCCAGGACCGCGAGGGCTATGACGGCCGCGGCCAGGAACGTGACGCTTACGACAGCCGCGGCCAGGAACGTGACGCCTACGACAGCCGCCCGGACCGCGACGCGTACGACGCCCGCCAGGACCGCGACGGCTATGAGGGATACGGCCGCCACCGCGCCGAGCAGCTGCCGGGAACGGCGGGCGACCAGCATCCGCCTACGCGCGCAGATCAGCTGCCGACGGCCCGCCCGGCCTACCCGTCCGAGTACCAGCGTCCCGAGCCCGGCGCCTGGCCGCGGCCGGGACAGGACGACTACGGCTGGCAGCAGCAGCGCCTCGGCTTCCCCGAGCGTGACCCGTACGCGTCACCCCCACAGGACTCCTCCTACGGCGGACAGGACTCGTACACCCCTCAGGACTCCTACGCCCATCAGGACAAGTACGGCTCCCCGGATTCCTACGGAGCCCCCAAGGAGCAGTCCTACGGCTCGCAGGACTACCGTCCGCAGCCCATGGAGCGCCCCTCCTACGAGCCGCCGCGCTCCGACTACGAGCCGTCACGCCCCGACTACGATCAGCGTGACCCGGTCCGACGGGAACTGCCGGAGCCGCCGCCCGGCTCGGGGCACGTGCACCGGGGCGGCCCGGTCGGCCCGAACCTGCCCACGACCGGCGCGCCCGGCCCGCTGGCCGCGCAGCCGGCGCCCGCGACCGGCCCGGGCGAGCCCACCGCCCGCCTGAACCCCAAGTACCTCTTCGACACGTTCGTCATCGGCGCCTCCAACCGCTTCGCGCACGCGGCCGCGGTCGCCGTCGCGGAGGCGCCGGCGAAGGCGTACAACCCGCTCTTCATCTACGGGGAATCCGGGCTCGGCAAGACGCACCTGCTGCACGCCATCGGGCACTACGCGCGCAGTCTCTACCCGGGCACGCGGGTGCGGTACGTGAGCTCGGAGGAGTTCACCAACGAGTTCATCAACTCCATCCGCGACGGCAAGGGCGACAGCTTCCGCAAGCGGTACCGCGAGATGGACATCCTGCTCGTCGACGACATCCAGTTCCTGGCGGACAAGGAGTCGACGCAGGAGGAGTTCTTCCACACCTTCAACACGCTGCACAACGCCAACAAGCAGATCGTGCTGTCCAGCGACCGGCCGCCCAAGCAGCTGGTGACGCTGGAGGACCGGCTGCGGAACCGTTTCGAGTGGGGCCTGATCACCGACGTCCAGCCGCCCGAGCTGGAGACGCGCATCGCGATCCTCCGCAAGAAGGCGGTGCAGGAGCAGCTGAACGCGCCACCGGAGGTCCTGGAGTTCATCGCGTCCCGGATCTCGCGGAACATCCGCGAGCTGGAGGGCGCGCTGATCCGCGTCACGGCGTTCGCCTCGCTCAACCGGCAGCCGGTGGACCTGGGGCTGACGGAGATCGTCCTCAAGGACCTCATCCCCGGCGGCGATGACTCGGCTCCCGAGATCACGTCCACGGCCATCATGAGCGCGACGGCGGACTACTTCGGGCTGACCGTGGAGGACCTGTGCGGCACCTCCCGCGGCCGCGCCCTCGTCACAGCCCGGCAGATCGCCATGTACCTGTGCCGTGAGCTGACGGACCTGTCGCTGCCGAAGATCGGCGCGCTGTTCGGCGGCCGCGACCACACGACGGTGATGCACGCGGACCGCAAGATCCGCAATCTGATGGCCGAGCGCCGCTCCATCTACAACCAGGTCACGGAGCTGACCAACCGCATCAAGAACGGCTGACAGCGCCGGCGGTACGCCGCTGAGGGCGCCTCCTGAGGCTTCAGGGGGCGCCCTCTTCGTATGCCGTCCTGCCTCCGCCTCCGTATGCCGTCCTGCCTCCGCCTCCGTATGCCGTCCTGCCTCCGCCTCCGTATGTCTGCCTCCGCGGCGGACACCCGATCGCAACCCCCTGTTCGAATACCCGCCGCGTTACGGCCCCCCTCCACAGATTCGCGGACTTTCTGCCGTCCACATCCTGGGGACCGGGGAGTTGTCCAGATCGTGTCCACAGGGAGCGCTGTTGAAAGACCATCAGACCAGCTCAGGTGGTTGTGGATCCGTGGACGGACGATCTCCACAGACTGTGGACGAAGCGGGGATCCACAGGCTGTGCACCGAGTTGTCCACGGGCAACCCACAGGCTGTGGTCGGTTGTCCCCAGCGATCAGCGGCTTCTCCACATGCCTGTCCACTGTTCGGCAACCCGACGCGCCCCCTCACCGGGTCGAGTGAAAGGCGTCACACGAAGCTGCCGGGTTGGTCTGTGGGAAAGGTGGGTAAAGCTGGGGACAGCGCTGGGGAGAACTCGCCTCACCCTGTGCACGGGGTGTGCAGAACTTTCCGTTCTCCACAGCGACACCAGGTTGTCCACTGCTCGCGCCCACAGGCCCGGTGGACAAAATTTCCGCTCTGAGCTGGGAAAACGTGGTTATCCACGGTATCCACAGGCCCTACTACTACGTCCGACTAGAGAGAGAGCGGAATTCGTTTCGAAGCGGGTCCTGTGCACAACTCGCTCTCCGGTGCCCGACCGCCCCTCGTCACGACTTGACCCCGAGAGGCACCTACTGTCAGTGCCGTGCGTCAGACTGGTCCCCGGTGTCCTCCCCATCCCGGGGACCGTCGACACCGAGACAGACGACGAGGGCCAGGCAGAGCGAGAAGCGCCGGCAACAGCAGGAGGCGGCAACAGTGAAGATCCGGGTGGAACGCGACGTACTCGCGGAGGCAGTGGCCTGGGCGGCACGCAGCCTCCCGGCCCGTCCGCCGGCGCCGGTCCTCGCCGGCCTGCTGCTGAAGGCCGAGGACGGCCAGCTGAGCCTGTCCAGCTTCGACTACGAGGTCTCCGCACGCGTGTCGGTGGAGACGGAGGTCGAGGAGGAGGGCACGGTCCTGGTCTCGGGCCGCCTGCTCGCGGACATCTGCCGCGCGCTCCCGAACCGCCCGGTGGAGATTTCCACAGACGGTGTACGGGCGACGGTGGTCTGCGGCTCCTCGCGGTTCACACTCCACACCCTGCCTGTGGAGGAGTACCCGGCCCTGCCGCAGATGCCGAACGCGACGGGCACGGTCCCGGGCGAGGTCTTCGCCTCCGCTGCCGCGCAGGTGGCCATCGCGGCGGGCCGTGACGACACGCTGCCCGTCCTCACGGGTGTCCGCATCGAGATCGAGGGCGACACGGTCACGCTGGCGTCCACCGACCGCTACCGCTTCGCGGTCCGCGAGTTCCTGTGGAAGCCGGAGAACCCGGAGGCCTCCGCGGTCGCCCTGGTCCCCGCCAAGACGCTCCTGGACACCGCCAAGGCTCTGACGAGCGGCGACCAGGTCACCCTGGCGCTGTCCGGCTCGGGCTCGGGCGAGGGCCTGATCGGCTTCGAGGGCGCCGGCCGCCGTACGACGACCCGCCTGCTGGAGGGCGACCTCCCGAAGTACCGCACGCTGTTCCCGACGGAGTTCAACAGCGTCGCCGTGATCGAGACGGCCCCCTTCGTGGAGGCCGTCAAGCGCGTGGCCCTGGTCGCCGAGCGCAACACCCCGGTGCGGCTGAGCTTCGAGCAGGGCGTGCTCATCCTGGAGGCCGGTTCCAGCGACGACGCACAGGCTGTGGAAAGGGTCGACGCGCAGCTCGACGGCGACGACATCTCGATCGCGTTCAACCCGACGTTCCTGCTGGACGGCCTGAGCGCGATCGACTCCCCGGTGGCCCAGCTGTCCTTCACGACGTCGACGAAGCCGGCGCTGCTCAGCGGCAAGCCCGCGCTGGACGCCGAGGCGGACGAGGCCTACAAGTACCTGATCATGCCGGTGCGCCTCAGCGGCTGAGGCTCTCCTCGGGAGTCGTTGTCCACAGGCTGGGGGCAAATCCGCAGGTGAGGGCGTGCGACTGAGCGCGTATGCCCACAGATGTGCGCGAGCGTCCGGGTCTAGGCTCGGACGTGGGTACGAAAGTGCCTGGCGGTACGAACGTGCCGCCACGCCACGTCGCAGAACCTAAGGAACACAACTGATGGAGCTCGGTCTCGTCGGCCTCGGCAAGATGGGCGGCAACATGCGCGAGCGGATCCGCCGCGCGGGCCACACCGTCTTCGGATACGACCGCAACCCGGACCTCGCCGATGTCCACAGCCTGCAGGAGCTTGTGGGCA
This sequence comes from Streptomyces olindensis, assembly GCF_040645895.1. Taxonomy (NCBI): domain Bacteria; kingdom Bacillati; phylum Actinomycetota; class Actinomycetes; order Kitasatosporales; family Streptomycetaceae; genus Streptomyces; species Streptomyces olindensis. The sequence continues at coordinate 41,887 of NZ_JBEYZD010000066.1, forward strand.
AGCTGAGCGGGCCGCGCGTGGTCTGGGTGATGGTCCCGGCGGGCGAGCCCACCCAGTCCACCATCGACGAGCTCGCCGAGCTGCTGGAGCCGGGCGACGTCGTCGTGGACGGCGGCAACTCCCGCTGGACGGACGACGAGAAGCACGCCGAGGAGCTGGCGGCCAAGGGCATCGGCTTCGTCGACTGCGGTGTCTCCGGCGGCGTCTGGGGCCTGGAGAACGGCTACGCGCTCATGTACGGCGGCGACCCGGAGAACGTCGCCAAGGTGCAGCCGGTCTTCGACGCACTCAAGCCGGAAGGCGACTTCGGTTCGGTGCACGCCGGCAAGGTCGGCGCCGGCCACTTCGCGAAGATGGTCCACAACGGCATCGAGTACGCGATGATGCAGGCTTACGCCGAGGGCTGGGAGCTGCTGGAGAAGGTCGAGTCGGTGACCGACGTCCGGGAGGTCTTCCGCTCCTGGCAGGAGGGCACGGTCATCCGCTCCTGGCTGCTCGACCTCGCGGTCAACGCGCTCGACGAGGACGAGCACCTGGACGGCCTCCGGGGTTATGCACAGGACTCCGGCGAGGGACGCTGGACTGTGGAAGCCGCCATCGACAACGCGGTGCCGCTGCCGGCGATCACCGCGTCGCTGTTCGCGCGGTTCGCCTCCCGGCAGGAGGACTCGCCCCAGATGAAGATGATCGCGGCGCTGCGGAACCAGTTCGGCGGCCACGCGGTCGAGAAGAAGTAAGCACCACCGAGGTCCTGGGAGGTCGGCGAAACGACCATGCACGTCACGCATCTGTCGCTGGCCGACTTCCGCTCCTATTCCCGGGTCGAGGTCCCGCTCGACCCGGGGGTGACGGCCTTCGTGGGGCCGAACGGGCAGGGCAAGACCAACCTCGTCGAGGCCGTCGGCTATCTCGCCACTCTCGGCAGCCACCGGGTCTCCTCCGACGCTCCCCTGGTCCGCATGGGCGCCGAGCGCGCGATCATCCGGGCCCAGGTCCGGCAGGGCGACCGGCAGCAGCTGGTCGAGCTGGAGCTGAACCCGGGGCGCGCCAACCGGGCCCGGATCAACCGGTCCTCGCAGGTCAGACCGCGTGACGTGCTGGGGATCGTACGGACCGTGCTGTTCGCGCCGGAGGATCTCGCCCTGGTCAAGGGCGATCCCGGTGAGCGGCGCCGCTTCCTCGACGAGCTGATCACCGCCCGCTCTCCGCGCATGGCCGGGGTCCGTTCCGACTACGACCGGGTCCTCAAGCAGCGCAACACCCTGCTGAAGTCGGCGGCGCTGGCCCGTCGGCACGGCGGCCGCAGCATGGACATGTCCACGCTCGACGTGTGGGACCAGCACCTCGCGCGTGCCGGCGCCGAGTTGCTCGCCCAGCGGCTGGATCTGATCGCCACGATCCAGCCACTGGCCGACAAGGCGTACGAGCAACTGGCCCCCGGCGGCGGCCCGATCGCGCTGGAGTACAAGCCGTCCGCGCCGGGCGAGGCGCACACGCGCGAGGATCTGTTCGAGCAGCTGATGGCCGCGCTCGCCGAGGCGCGCAAGCAGGAGATCGAGCGGGGCGTCACGCTGGTCGGCCCGCACCGGGACGACCTCCAGCTGAAGCTCGGCCAGCTGCCCGCCAAGGGCTACGCGTCCCACGGCGAGTCCTGGTCCTACGCGCTGGCGCTGCGCCTGGCCTCTTACGACCTGCTCCGAGCCGAGGGCAACGAGCCCGTGCTGGTGCTCGACGACGTCTTCGCCGAGCTGGACACCCGCCGCCGTGAGCGCCTCGCCGAGCTGGTCGCGCCCGGCGAGCAGGTCCTGGTGACCGCCGCGGTCGACGACGACGTACCGCACGTGCTGACCGGCGCGCGGTTCGCCGTGTCCGAGGGGACGGTGGAGCGCGTATGAGCCCACAGGAACCGAAGAAGAACCCCGGGGAGCCGAAGAAGAACCCCGAGCCGTCCGGGGTGGATCTCGCGCGCGTGGCGCTCCGCGCGGCGAAGGAGGCCGCACGCGCGCGTGGCGACGCGGCGCAGCAGAAGAAGCAGGCGCGCCGCGGTGGCGGACTGCGCTCCGGCGCGCGCGCCGACGGCCGCGACCCCATGGCGCTCGGCTCCGCGATCAACCGGCTGATCACCGAGCGCGGCTGGGAGGCCCCTGCCGCGGTGGGCGGGGTGATGGGCCGCTGGCCGCAGATCGTCGGGGAGGACGTGGCCAAGCACTGCGAGCCGGAGCGGTACGACGAGGACGAGCGCGTGCTGACCGTGCGCTGCGACTCGACGGCCTGGGCGACGAACCTCCGGCTCCTCGCGCCCACCCTGGTCGCCCGTCTCAACGAGGACCTGGGCCACGGCACGGTGCGGCAGATCAAGGTCATGGGACCCGGCGGTCCCACCCGCCGTTACGGCCCCTTGCGTGCCCCCGGCAGCAGTGGTCCTGGCGACACCTACAGGTGACTTACGTCACGTCTTGAGGGGCCGGTTCGGCGGGCGCGGACCTCGCTTCGCGGCACCGCACACGGTTGCGAATCGCGACCTGACTCCGAAGTAGCCAAGGGTTGACGGCCGGAAGCGCTGAGTGGCTCCGTGAGCCTCTTGGAGCCCCCATCCGCATATCGGGAGTCGGACAAGACCCGTCGAGGGCGGCACATGCGGACTCAGGTACCGGCAAACCCCCATCAGTGTCAGTGCTACCGGTAGACTGGAAGCAATCCCGCCCCACTCGCTGGGGACCGTCCGGGAAAAGCTGAGCAACGCTGATCAAGGCTTACCAACGCAACATGCCGCAGCCGCTCCGGCAACCCGCCGACGAGCCTGGCTCGTGCTGTGCCAGAAAGGGCGCTTCGTGGCCGATTCCGGCAACCCCAACGAGAACATCCCGTCCACCGACGCAGGCGTGACCGGCGAGGCGATCACCTCCAACGGCGAGGTCACCGCCTCGTACGACGCCAGTGCCATCACCGTCCTCGAGGGTCTGGACGCGGTCCGCAAGCGACCCGGCATGTACATCGGCTCGACCGGTGAGCGCGGCCTGCACCACCTCGTGTACGAGGTCGTCGACAACTCCGTCGACGAGGCGCTGGCCGGGCACGCGGACACGATCGACGTGACGATCCTCGCCGACGGCGGTGTGCGGGTCGTCGACAACGGCCGTGGCATCCCGGTGGGCATCGTCCCGTCCGAGGGCAAGCCGGCCCTCGAGGTCGTGCTGACCGTGCTGCACGCGGGCGGCAAGTTCGGCGGCGGCGGCTACGCGGTCTCCGGTGGTCTGCACGGCGTCGGCGTCTCCGTCGTGAACGCCCTGTCCAGCAAGGTCTCCGTCGAGGTGAAGACCGACGGTCACCGCTGGACGCAGGAGTACAAGATGGGCGTCCCCACGGCGCCGCTCGCCCAGCACGAGGCCACCGAGGAGACCGGCACGTCGGTCACCTTCTGGGCCGACGGCGACATCTTCGAAACCACCGACTACTCCTTCGAGACGCTCTCGCGGCGCTTCCAGGAGATGGCGTTCCTCAACAAGGGCCTGACGATCAAGCTCACGGACGAGCGCGAGTCTGCGAAGGCCACGTCCGGGGCGGACGAGGCGGGCGCGGACGAGACCGCCGACGTCAAGACCGTCACGTACCACTACGAGGGCGGCATCGTCGACTTCGTGAAGTACCTCAACTCCCGCAAGGGCGAGGCGGTCCACCCCACCGTCATCGACCTGGAGGCCGAGGACAAGGACAGGCAGCTGTCCCTCGAGGTCGCCATGCAGTGGAACGGCGGCTACACCGAGGGCGTGTACTCGTTCGCCAACATCATCCACACCCACGAGGGCGGTACGCACGAAGAGGGCTTCCGGGCCGCGCTGACCTCGCTGATCAACAAGTACGCGCGCGACAAGAAGCTGCTCCGCGAGAAGGACGACAACCTCACGGGCGACGACATCCGCGAGGGTCTGACCGCGATCATCTCGGTCAAGCTGAGCGAGCCCCAGTTCGAGGGCCAGACGAAGACCAAGCTGGGCAACACCGAGGCCAAGACCTTCGTCCAGAAGGTCGTCTACGAGCACCTCGCGGACTGGCTCGACCGCAACCCGAACGAGGCCGCGGACATCATCCGCAAGGGCATCGCGGCGGCCACCGCGCGCGTGGCGGCCCGCAAGGCCCGCGACCTCACCCGCCGCAAGGGCCTGCTGGAGACGGCGTCCCTGCCGGGCAAGCTCTCGGACTGCCAGTCGAACGACCCGACCAAGTGCGAGATCTTCATCGTCGAGGGTGACTCCGCCGGCGGCTCGGCCAAGTCCGGCCGCAACCCGCAGTACCAGGCGATCCTCCCGATCCGCGGCAAGATCCTCAACGTCGAGAAGGCGCGCATCGACCGCATCCTGCAGAACCAGGAGATCCAGGCGATGATCTCCGCGTTCGGCACGGGCGTGCACGAGGACTTCGACATCGAGAAGCTCCGCTACCACAAGATCATCCTGATGGCGGACGCCGACGTCGACGGCCAGCACATCAACACCCTGCTGCTGACCTTCCTGTTCCGCTTCATGCGGCCCCTGGTCGAGGCCGGGCACGTGTACCTCTCCCGTCCGCCGCTCTACAAGATCAAGTGGGGCAAGGACGACTTCGAGTACGCGTACTCCGACCGCGAGCGCGACGCCCTGATCGAGATGGGCCGCCAGGCCGGCAAGCGCATCCGCGAGGACTCGGTCCAGCGCTTCAAGGGTCTCGGCGAGATGAACGCCGAGGAGCTGCGCATCACGACCATGGACCAGGAGCACCGCGTCCTCGGCCAGGTCACGCTCGACGACGCCGCCCAGGCCGACGACCTGTTCTCGGTCCTCATGGGCGAGGACGTCGAGGCCCGCCGCGCGTTCATCCAGCGCAACGCCAAGGACGTCCGCTTCCTCGACATCTGAGTCGGTCTCAGCTGACCGCACCAGGAAGGACCTTCACCAGCAATGACCGACGAGAACACTCCCGTGACGACGCCCGAGGGTGACGCCCTGGCCATGCGCGTCGAGCCCGTCGGGCTCGAGACGGAGATGCAGCGCTCGTACCTCGACTACGCGATGTCCGTCATCGTCTCGCGTGCGCTGCCGGACGTCCGTGACGGCCTCAAGCCCGTCCACCGCCGCGTGCTGTACGCCATGTACGACGGCGGCTACCGCCCCGAGCGCGGCTTCTACAAGTGCGCCCGCGTCGTCGGCGACGTCATGGGCAACTACCACCCGCACGGCGACTCCTCCATCTACGACGCTCTCGTGCGCCTCGCCCAGTCGTGGTCGATGCGCATGCCGCTCGTCGACTCCAACGGCAACTTCGGCTCCCCGGGCAACGACCCGGCCGCGGCCATGCGGTACACCGAGTGCAAGATGGCGCCGCTGTCGATGGAGATGGTCCGTGACATCGACGAGGAGACCGTCGACTTCACGGACAACTACGACGGCCGCTCCCAGGAGCCGACCGTCCTGCCGGCCCGCTTCCCGAACCTGCTGATCAACGGCTCGGCCGGCATCGCGGTCGGCATGGCGACCAACATCCCGCCGCACAACCTGCGCGAGGTCGCCGCCGGTGCCCAGTGGTACCTGGAGAACCCGGAGGCCTCGCACGAGGAACTGCTGGACGCGCTCATCGAGCGCATCAAGGGCCCGGACTTCCCGACCGGCGCGCTCGTCGTCGGCCGCCGGGGCATCGAGGAGGCGTACCGCACCGGCCGCGGCTCCATCACCATGCGCGCGGTCGTCGAGGTCGAGGAGATCCAGAACCGCCAGTGCCTGGTGGTCACCGAACTCCCGTACCAGGTCAACCCGGACAACCTCGCCCAGAAGATCGCCGACCTCGTCAAGGACGGCAAGATCGGCGGCATCGCGGACGTCCGCGACGAGACCTCCTCGCGCACGGGCCAGCGCCTGGTCATCGTGCTGAAGCGGGACGCGGTCGCCAAGGTCGTGCTGAACAACCTCTACAAGCACACCGACCTGCAGACGAACTTCGGCGCCAACATGCTGGCGCTGGTGGACGGCGTGCCGCGCACGCTCTCGCTCGACGCGTTCATCCGCCACTGGGTGACGCACCAGATCGAGGTCATCGTCCGCCGCACGCGCTTCCGGCTGCGCAAGGCCGAGGAGCGGGCGCACATCCTGCGCGGTCTGCTGAAGGCCCTGGACGCCATCGACGAGGTCATCGCGCTGATCCGGCGCAGCGACACCGTCGAGATCGCCCGCGGCGGCCTGATGAGCCTGCTGGAGATCGACGAGATCCAGGCCAACGCCATCCTCGAGATGCAGCTGCGCCGACTGGCCGCCCTGGAGCGCCAGAAGATCGTCCAGGAGCACGACGAACTCCAGGCGAAGATCAACGAGTACAACGAGATCCTGGCCTCCCCGGTCCGCCAGCGGGGCATCGTCAGCGCGGAACTGACCGCACTCGTCGAGAAGTACGGCGACGACCGCAAGACGAAGCTGATCCCCTACGAGGGCGACATGTCCATCGAGGACCTGATCGCCGAGGAGGACATCGTCGTCACGGTCACCCGGGGCGGCTACATCAAGCGCACCAAGACCGACGACTACCGCGCCCAGAAGCGCGGCGGCAAGGGCGTCCGGGGCACGAAGCTCAAGGAAGACGACATCGTCGACCACTTCTTCGTGTCCACCACGCACCACTGGCTGCTGTTCTTCACCAACAAGGGCCGCGTCTACCGCGTCAAGGGCTACGAGCTGCCCGACGCCGGCCGGGACGCGCGCGGTCAGCACGTCGCCAACCTGCTGGCCTTCCAGCCGGACGAGGCCATCGCCGAGATCCTGGCGATCCGCGACTACGAGGCCGTTCCGTACCTGGTGCTCGCCACCAAGGCCGGACTTGTGAAGAAGACGCCTCTGAAGGATTACGATTCGCCCCGTTCCGGCGGTGTGATTGCGATCAACCTCCGCTCGATGGAGGACGGTTCGGACGACGAACTGATCGGTGCCGAACTCGTCTCGTCCGACGACGATCTGCTTCTGATCAGCAAGAAGGCGCAGTCGATCAGGTTCACCGCATCCGACGAAACGCTGCGCCCCATGGGCCGTGCCACCTCCGGTGTGAAGGGCATGAGCTTCCGCGAGGGTGACGAGCTGCTCTCGATGAATGTTGTTCGACCCGGTACGTTCGTGTTCACTGCCACGGACGGCGGGTACGCGAAGCGGACCGCCGTCGACGAGTACCGCGTCCAGGGTCGCGGCGGCCTCGGCATCAAGGCCGCCAAGATCGTCGAGGATCGCGGATCCCTCGTCGGCGCGCTGGTGGTCGAGGAGACCGACGAGATCCTCGCCATCACGCTGTCGGGCGGTGTGATTCGTACGCGAGTCAACGAGATCAGGGAAACCGGCCGTGACACCATGGGCGTCCAACTGATCAATCTGGGCAAGCGCGATGCCGTCGTGGGCATCGCTCGCAACGCCGAGGCGGGACGCGAGGCGGAGGAGGTCGACGGCGACGTGGTCGTCGACGAGTCCGCCGAGGGTGCCGCTGTCACCGGCACGGACGAGGGTGAGGCGCCCTCGGCCGAGTAGGCACGAGGAGTGAGTCAGCGTGAGCGGAGCCACGGGCGCCGGACCGAGCGGTACCTCGACGGGTACGGACACGGACGACGGCGGCCGTGGCTCCGCCGCGCGTGCGGCGGACCCGCACACGACCAACCTGAAGGCGATCAAGTCCCCGACCAAGGACGAGCCCTCGCCTGACGGGCAGGAATCCCAGGGGGGAACTGTGACGGACACGCGAGGTCCGCAGACACAGCAGCAGAAGGGCGGCGCGGCCCCGGCGGCTTCCGGCGCCCAGCCGCAGCCGCAGCCGGCCGCGGAGGAGCAGGGCGGCGCCACGGCCTCCCCGCTCCCGGGGGAGCGGCAGACGCAGCAGCCGGCCGGGCCGTACCACCCGCCGCAGGCCTACCCGGCGCAGCAGGGGGCGGCTCCCGGTGCCGCCGCGGCTGCCGTACGGCGTCCGCGCACGGGCGCGCGCACCACGCCCCGGGTCCGCAAGGCGCGGCTGCGGGTGGCGAAGGCCGACCCGTGGTCGGTGATGAAGGTCAGCTTCCTGCTCTCCATCGCGCTCGGCATCTGCACGATCGTGGCGGCGGCCGTGCTGTGGATGGTCATGGACGCCATGGGCGTCTTCTCCACGGTCGGCGGCACGATCTCCGAGGCGACCGGCTCGAACGAGTCCAACGGCTTCGACCTGCAGGCCTTCCTGTCGCTGCCCAACGTCCTGATGTTCACGTCGATCATCGCGGTCATCGACGTCGTCCTGGCGACGGCCCTCGCGACGCTCGGCGCGTTCATCTACAACCTCTCCGCGGGGTTCGTGGGCGGTGTCGAGCTGACGCTCGCCGAGGACGAGTGACGTCCCTCCGACGTGCTGCGGGTGTCCCGCTGACGGTGCTCCGACAACCGATTTTGGGACTGCCCATGTCGTGCGCTAATCTTCAGGAGTCAGCGCGCGGGACACACACCGCAGAGCGCGGCGGGGCTATAGCTCAGTTGGTTAGAGCGCATCCCTGATAAGGATGAGGCCACAGGTTCAAATCCTGTTAGCCCCACCAGCACGAAGACCCCCGGTCAGTAGGCCGGGGGTTTTTGGTGTCCGCGGTCGGTGCCGTGCGGCGTGTGCTGTGGCAGGGCCTGTGATGCGTGTGCCGTATCAGATGCATGTGCGGTATCAGGGCGTGATCGCCATCCTCCTGGTGCCGTGGCGGCGGCGCTCTCGCAGACTCCGTGGACGTGCGAAGGCCCCGACCGATGACGGACTGAAGGCGGTCGAGGGCGGCACGCTGTACGCGTCCGTGGCGCAGCAGCCGTCCCAGCTCGGCAAGATCGCCGTGGACAACGCCCTGA
>NZ_JBEYZD010000067.1:0-50246 GCF_040645895.1 Streptomyces olindensis
GCCGCTGCCGGTGCGTCCACGCGGTGCCGTAGAAACCCTCGGTGATGCCGCGTACGGCGGCCGTCGTACGCGATTGGCCCGGCACCGCCGTATGCCGCCGCCTTCTCCGCGCGGCGGATCCGGGCCGGGGCGAACGCGTCGATGCTGCCCGCGCCCTGGCCGGGTGCGGCGTCCCAGCCGCGGATGCGCTGGGCCAGGCGGGTGAGACGGCTGTCGCCCGGGGCGACCGCGATGTGGAAGTGGGACTCCTTCACCGGTTCGAGCTCGCCGCCCCAGACGACGACGCCCTCGCAGTCGGCGAGGATGTCCCGCACGATCGTGCGCTCCTGGTCGGTCATGCCGGTGGAGGCGTCCGCGTCGAGCGGGTAGAAGAGCGGGCGGACGGCGATCGCGGTGCCGGACAGGTGGTTGGACTCGAAGGGCGCCCCGATGTGCCGGTCGACCGTGTGTCCCTGGATGTCGCGCGGACGCAGCATGTCGATCTCGTACGCGTATCGCCGCGCGACGTGCAGCAGGACGGTGGCCACGTCGCCCTGCGCGAGGGGCACGTCGACGCCGGTGCCCTCGACGCGGTGGGTGACGGCCCGGTCGATGACGGGCCAGCCGTTCTGCGTGGTGGTGCCGCGCCAGACGCCTTCGGCGGGTGCTGCCGCGGCCGTGCCGGCGACGGGGACGAGGAGGGCCCCGGCGGTCAGGCCGGCGGTGATGCCGAGGGCCTGACGGCGGGTGAGCCCGGGAGCGGTGTCGCTCAACGCGAGTGTTCCTTCCGGTAGCGGGTGACGGCCAGCGCGATCAGGCACGCGGCAGCCAGCCCGAAGCTGATGGACAGGGCGGGAACGACCCAGGGGGAGACGAGATCCTGCGTCCGCCCGTCGTCCCAGTGGCAGGCCGCGCGCGGCGGCAGGAACCGGTCCTCGAACCGGTCCCAGTCGGGCCGCGGCCACGACGGCGTGTCGCACATGCGGGCCGGGTCGGCGAACAGCACCTGCGCGGCGCCCCACAGGTAGGACAGCGCGCCGGCGACCACGCACCCGACGACGGCGTTGCGGCCGCGCCGCCCCCCGGGGAGCCTCAGGCACAGCAGGCCCAGGCACACGATGACCAGGAGGACGACCCAGCTCATGGACGGCTCCTAACGGAACAGGCTCTTGTGGTTGGCGAGGTACCGGGCCTGGCTGCGTCGCTCCAGGCCGGCGCGGGCGACCAGTACGTCCGCGAACCCCCGGCAGTATTCCCTGAGCCGGTCCGTCGGGAGGATGTTGGGAAGGATCACGCCTTCCTCGGCCGTGGTGAGCACGAGGTAGGTGCGTCCCCCGGCGATGAGGTTGTGCGGGGTGGTGAGGATGTCGAACGCGGCGTCCGCGGCGGTGGCGGCCTTGCTCGCGAACCGCTTGGCGAAGAAGTCCCGGAACCGGGTGACCCCGCCGGTCTGCTCGTAGTGGGCGCGTACGGCGGCGGCGATGGACGTGCCGCTCCGCATCTGGGCGGCCAGGAGGTATCCGTCGGCGTCCTCGACGAGGTCGTTGTGCCCGAAGGAGGAGACCACGCCGTTCTGGCCGAGGCGCTGCACGCAGTAGGTGTGGCCGGAGGCGATGCTGTCGCTGTCGCGGCGCCACTCGCCGTAGAAGGTCATGAGGTCGCCGGCCCAGCCGGCCACGTCGCCCTCGTTGGCCGAACCCGCGGCGGCCGGGCTGGGCTTGATCAGGTGGCCGGCCGCGGTGGCGAGGAGGTGCTGCGGGTCGAGGGAGTCGCCGGTGAACGGGTCGGTGAAGGCGTCGAGCAGTTCCGCGCCGTTGTCGTCGGCGTACTCGACGAAGGACCGGTCGATGCCGCTGATCAGCAGCTTCCACTGCGTGCCGGCGTACCGCTTCTGCCGGTAGTAGTCCGTGACGAGCCGGTTCGGGTCGCCCTTGCCGTAGTTCTTGGCGAGGGTGTGGAGCCGTGCGATGTTCGCGATGAAGTCCGCGGCTGGGGAGACCACGCGGTTGACGGTCTTCTGGCCCTCGTCGGAGCGCGGCCGGTGCGCGTCGCGGTCCAGGTAGAAGACGTCGGAGCCGTTGGTGACCTTGTACTCCTTGATCTGGTTGAACGACCAGTTCTGCGGGAGCGGCATGCCGAGGTTGCCGGAGAAGCCCCAGGACATGCCGGACACGAACGAGTAGGCGGCGTCGGTGGCCTGCGTGACCTGGGCGCACACGTTCCTGGATCCGTAGACGCCGTGCAGGTAGCGCTTGCCCTTGGAGGACAGGCCGGAGGTGACGCCGCGGAAGTACTCGAGGATGCGGGGCATGTCCTCGACGGTGGCGTCGTAGTCGACCGCGAAGTAGATGACGGTGCCGCGGTTGAAGCCGAAGTGCACGGCCTGGTCGTGGGCCCACTGGCCGTGTTTGCGGCCGTTGGCCCAGTTGTACTCGGCCAGGCTGCGGCCGTGGTCCTGGAAGATCGGGAACACGCGCATCCCGGCGGCGAAGATGGTGGCGAGTTCCCCTTCCTCGATCATCTTCGAACCGCCGCCTGCGGACGCCTCGTTGAGGTACCGGCCGACGTAGCGGTACCCGTCCGCGTACATGCGGGACGCCCTGGACGGGGTGATCGTGTACGCCGTGTCGGATCCGTTGACGGGCCGGTCCGGGTCGCCCATGGACACGAGGAGCTGGGCCCACGTCCGGTAGTCGCCGACGCCCGTCACTTCCAGGGCGGAGAACTTCTGGAATCCCTTCAGCCACCCCGCGATGTCGCCGTCCCAGACATCGGTGAAGTGGGTCCGCTGGTCGTCTTCGGGGGAACTCGCGATGGGTTCATTGAAGACACATGCCGCGGAGAACAGCTGCATGATGATGCCCGAAGATCCGGGACCGACGGCATTGGCTTTCAGACCGGCCTGCGTACCGGGGCCGAAGTTTCCGGTCGCGTCCGCCTCGGATATTCCGATCTGCAGCTGGATCGCCTTCATCAGGGCCTGCTGGACATCACGCGAGTAGTGACCGTCCGTGGGGCCGATGGAGAAATTGCTGCGCTTCCAATAGCGCCCGTTGAGCCATTGCTGGATGGACCTGACCTTGTCCGTGCCCCCCGCGAGGACGGCGTAGGCGTCCATGTTGAGCATCGCCTTGAGCACCTTGGGCTGGACGACGCCGCCGTCCTGCTCGATGCCCATGTTCTCCTTCATCTTGTCGACCGACGCGGCGGCGACGGAGTCGAAGGAGGCGACGCCGGTGTCCCCGCCCCAGTACCCCTTGCAGAACAGGGCGTGGCGCAGGATCTTGACGATGTTCTTGTTCTTCTGCCAGCCGATGCCGATGGTGCCGAGGGCCTGGACCTTGGCGAGCGTGCCGGCACCGAAGTTGGCGACGACGGGGCTGATGCCCAGTTCGTGCTGCAACCCCATGGTCAGTGAGTACATGACGGGCCAGCCGGTTTTTCCGTCTTCCGGGCATCTCGCATAACCCGAAACACCGCCGTAGGTGGCGTTGACCCATTTCTGCGCGGCGAGAACCTTCTCATCTGCCATGCGGCAGCCCCTCCTGAGAAAAAAGACCTGTGCGGAGCAGGGGGCACTGAAGAAGGCAGAGCAGATAAGCACAAACAGTTCGGTTCCCCCCACAGAACGACTTCCCCGGTCGTTGTTCGTCTGTGCGGCGATCACCATAGACGCCGACCGAAGCGGCATGTCAAGCAGGGAAATCCCTGCGGCAGTCGGCCGGCGGGAGCGGAGCGGGAGTTGTGCCGTTTTCACCCCCGGAAGCTTCAATTCCGAGGGTGGAAACACGCCAGGCGGCTTTCATTCGGCCGGATTGTTCACATACCCCCTCCCTTGGACGTGCGCCCGAACTCCTCGTTCAGCACGGACAGGCGGCGCCAGTACTCGTCCTCGTCGATCTCACCGGAGGCGAAGCGGTGGCCGAGTACGGCGATGGGCGAGTCGTTTCCTGCCGGGGGCTGCCGCCAGGGGCCGCCGCGGCGTCCGCGCCACACCGTGCGGCGCAGCAGCGCGATGCCGCCGCCGATGACCAGCGCCCAGATCACCGGGACGAACAGGATCCAGGGTCCGGGCCCGCCGTCGCCGTAGTTCGCCAGGGTCTGCATGTCGTCCAACTCCTCGGTCGCTGTGCCGGAATGCCTGTGCTTTCGAGGGTCGTCGCGTGAGCCAGCGCCGTCGTCGTACGGCCGGCGGCAGTGTGCCTACCTCACGGGGAGTAGGCGGCCCGGCGACAGGCGCTCCTCAGGCCCTCGACTTCTGTAACTACTGGTATGTACAGTGCGTGCATGAGCACCTCGGAACGGCTGATCGAATCCACCCGCGAGCTGCTGTGGGAGCGCGGCTACGTGGGCACCAGCCCCAAGGCGATCCTGGAGCGCGCGGGCGCCGGGCAGGGCAGCATGTACCACCACTTCAAGGGCAAGCCCGACCTCGCGCTGGCCGCGATCCGGCGGACCGCCGAGGAGATGCGGGCCACGGCCGGGGCGGTGCTCGGCGGCCCCGGAACGCCGTACGAGCGCATCGCGGCGTACCTGCGGCGCGAGCGGGACGTGCTGCGGGGCTGCCCGGTCGGCCGGCTGACCATGGATCCGGACGTGATCGCGAGCGCCGAGCTGCGCGCCCCGGTCGACGAGACACTGGACTGGCTCCGTGAGCGGATCGCCGCGATCGTCGAAGAGGGCAAGGAACAGGGCGAGTTCGCACCCGGGCTGGACGGCCGGGAGATCGCGACCGCGGTCGTCGCGACCGTCCAGGGCGGTTACGTCCTCGCCCGGGCCTCCGGTTCTCCCGCCGCGTTCGACGCGGGCGTGCGGGGGCTGCTGTCGCTGCTGGCACCCCGGACCCCTTGAGGAGACCTTCCATGCACGCCATGCAGTACGAGCTCACGCTGCCCGCCGCCTACGACATGGGGATCGTCCGCGACCGTGTCGCCCGGGTGGGCGGGCTGCTCGACGACTGGGACGGGCTCGGTCTCAAGGCCTATCTGATACGCGAGCGGGGACGCCATGGCTCGCCCGTCCACCAGTACGCGCCCTTCTACCTGTGGAACACGGTGGAGGGCATGAACTCCTTCCTGTGGGGCGGCGGGTTCCAGGGGCTCAGCGACGACTTCGGGCGGCCGTCCGCACGGCAGTGGACGGGGCTGGCGTACGAGGAGGGGCGGGGCTCGCGGGCGCGGTACGCGGTGCGGCGGCGTCAACCCGTGCCGGACGGTGGGCTGTTGGCCGACGTCGCTGCGGACGCTGTGGGTGAGGTCCGGCGGCTGGCGGCCGAGGACGGGGCCCTGCTCGCCGCTGCCGCCGTCGACACCGGCCGCTGGGAGCTGGTCCACTTCTCCCTCTGGGAGCACGACGCGCCCCGGGCCGACGGCGAGGTGTTCGAGGTGCTGCACCTGTCGGCGCCGGGCCGGGACCGGCTGCCCCGGGGGCGGCAGTGGTGAGCGCCGTCCGTACGGTGCTCGGGGACGTGCCGCCCGGGGACCTGGGGGTGTGCGACGCCCACGACCACCTCTTCTTCGGCAGTCCCCGGCTGCCGGGCCAGGAGCTGCGCAGCGTGACGGCGGCGCGGGCGGAGCTGGCCGCGTTCCGGGAGCAGGGCGGCGGGGCCGTGGTGCAGTGGACGCCGTACGGGCTCGGGCGGCGGGCCGCCGATCTGCCGCCGCTGTCCCGCGACAGCGGCGTGCACGTGGTGGCGGCGACCGGCCTGCACCAGGCCGAGCACTACGACGAGGCCACCCTCGCCGGGCTGCGGGGACGGCTCGCCGACGTCTTCGTCTCCGAACTCACCGACGGCATCGGGACGTCGGGCGTGCGGGCGGGGCTCGTGAAGGTCGCGGGAGGGTTCCACGCCCTGGACGCGCACGCCCGCTGGACCATGCGGGCGGCGGCCGAGGCGCACCACGCGACGGGCGCGCCGATCGCCGTGCACCTGGAGCTGGGCACCGGTGCGCCGGACGTCCTGGACCTGCTGTGCGGGGAGGGGGAGGTGCCGCCGCACCGGGTGGTGCTCGGGCACCTGAACCGGTCCCCCGACCTCGTGACGCACCGGCAGGCCGCTCGGTCCGGCTGCTATCTGGCCTTCGACGGGCCCTCACGCGCCCATCACGCCACGGACTGGCGGATGCCGGACGCCGTACGGGCGCTGGCCGACGCCGGGTTCGGCGACCGGCTGCTGCTGGGCGCGGACACCACGACGGCCGCCGCCCGCTCGGTGGACGGCGGCCCCGGGATGCCGCATCTGCTGCGCCGCGTGCGGCCCCGGCTCGCCCAGGCCGTGGGCGAGGAGCTGGTCGGGCGCATCCTGGTGGACAACCCGGGCCGGGCGTTCGCGGTGGAGTGGCGGAGCTGACCTCAGGTCGAGGCCTGGTCGCTGTCCTTCATCGCGCCCCAACCGTGCCAGCGGTCGACCTCGACCCAGGCGCTCACCCGGGGGCGGGCGCGCTCCGGGTAGGGCTTGCCCAGGTAGTGCCGGGCGAGCAGGTCGATGTCGGCCAGGCCCTCGTCGTCGTACATCTCGGTGACGCGGCCGATCAGCGTGACGTGCGTGTACCAGTCGTCGTCGGCGAGGACCGTGAGGGTCACGCGCGGGTCGCGCCGCAGGTGCTTCAGGCGGACGCGGCCCGCGTCGAAGTTGATCAGCACCCGGCCGTCCTTCCACGCGTACCAGGTGGCGGTGGAGACCGGTGCGCCGTCGGAGCGCACCGTGGCCATGACGCACGGGTTGGGCCGGCTCAGCAGGGCGTCGGCCTCGGGCGGCAGCGGCGGCTTGGACATGGGGGAACCTCCTGGGTGATCAGGCGGACGGGGTGTCGTCGAAGCTGGCGAAGTAGGCGGCGGCCATGTCCTCGTCGGCGTGGCCCTGGGCGGCGGCGCGCTCCAGGCGGGCGGCGGCGGCCTCGGCCACGTCCAGGCGGACGCCGTGGTCCGCACCGGCCCGGACGATCAGGCGGGCGTCCTTGGCGGCGGTGCTCACGGCGAACTGCGGCGGCGTGAGCCGGCCGTCGAGGACCAGGTCGGACTTGGCGCGCAGATAGCCCATGTCGAGCGGGCCGCCCGCGATCAGGTCGAAGAAGCCGTGCGGGTCGACGTCCAGGGCCTTGGCCAGGGCGAGGGCCTCGCCGACGGCCGCCGTGGCGGCGAGGACCCAGCTGTTGGCGACCAGCTTCAGGCGGGTGGCGGCGCCCGCCGCCCCGTCCTCGCCGGCCCACACGGTGCGGGCTCCGACGGCGTCGAAGACCGGCGTCACCCGGTCCCGGCCCTCGGCGGGGCCGGCGGCGAGCACGGTCAGCTGCCCGGCCTCGGCGGGCTGGCGGGTGCCCAGCACGGGGGCGTCGTAGAAGACCAGGCCGTGCTCGCGGGCGAAGGCGGCCAGGGTGCCGAGGGACTCGATGCCGGCGGTGGTGGACTGCACCCACGCGGTGCCGGGGCGCAGGGCCGGGGCGGCCTCGCGCATGGTGTCCAGGGCGGCCGGGCCGTCGTACAGCATGGTCAGGACGACGTCGGCGTCCCGGACCGCCTGCTCGGGGCTCTCGGCGAGGTGCGCGCCCTCGGCGGCCAGCGGCTCCGCCTTGGCGCGGGTGCGGTTCCAGACGCGGACGGTGTGTCCGGCGCGGGCGAGGTTGCGGGCCATCGCGGCGCCCATGATGCCGGTGCCCAGGACGCTCACGGTGAGCTTGTCGGTCATTGCGTCAACTTCCTCGGTGGTGCGGTGCGGGCGTGCTGTCTGCCGACCAGCCTGCCCGCTCAGCGGCTCGCCTGCCCGGAAGTGACGCGCGCAAGCCTGATACCCGTGGGGTCAGGCTCAGGTCACCGAGATGTCCACGGACGGCCGCAGTTTCGCCGCCGCGGCCAGCGCCTCGTGCACCGGATGACTGCCGAAGTCCGCCACGAGGTCGGGGTCCGCCGGGTTCGCGGCCGCCGGGTAGGCGATCTGCTCGTACGCGGCCTGGAAGCGCGGGCCCCAGCGGCGGGCGCCGAGCCGGGCCGTGCGGGAGCAGTTGTCGACCATGTGGGCCACGTCCCGCGCGTGCATGTACGGCAGCAGGGAGTCGACGGCCTCGATGACGGACTCGTTGACGATCTCCGACCAGGGGTGGCCGCGCTCGGCGAACTCGTCGACCTGGGCCGTCATGGTGGCGACGAACACCCCGGCGGTGAACGGGTCGACGGGCAGCTCGCGGGTGCCGCGCCGGGCCCGCACCCGGTCGCTCACCGACCACATGGGCGAGCCGCCGATCCCGCTCATCGGGCGGGCGCCGAGCCGCTGTTCGGCGAGGATCACACTGCACAGTTCGGTGCCGTCGGCGACCTCGTCGTAGATCTCCGCGACGATCTCGCGGGCGGGGACGTACGTCGCCGTGTACGCCCGGTCGAAGACGTCCCGCCCGGTGGCGTCGAGGTGTTCGCGCACGGCCCGCAGCCCGGACCGTGAGATCGTGCGGGCGATCGGGCCGGTGACGTTCTCGCAGGACCGTTCGTACGCCGTGACCTCGTCGTCGCCGGCCAGGCGGTACCGGGTGTACAGGCTCTCGACGATGCCGTGGACGGCGCCGAGCAGGACGGCTCGTTCGCCGACGATGTCCGAGCGGTACTCGCTGTCGAGCGTGGTGCGGAAGGTGTACGGCGAGCCGAGCGCCACGGACCAGCCGAGCGCCAGGTCGACGGCCCGTCCGTCCGGGTCGGCGTGCACGGCGAAACTGGCGTTGATCCCGGCGCCGTTGACGTGCGCGCCCTGCTGGTAGAGGCGCCGCACGGAGTCGCCCATGCCCTTGGGGCACACGGCGATCACCCCGTGCCCGGGCGGGAACTCACCGCCCGTCTCCCGGAGATGGCCGAGCAGGAAGCCGTGCGAGAGGCCGATGACGGCGCCCGGCTTCAGGGCCGCGAAGATCTCCCGGTGGTGAGCGGCGAGCGCGGCGTCGGCGATCAGCAGGATCACCAGGTCGCTGTCGGCGGCGATCGTGAGCCAGTCGCCGAGCGTGCCGTCGTCCTCGGTGAAGCCGTGGGCCCGGGCGTCGGTCCGGGAGCCGGAGCCGGGGCGCAGCCCGACCGCCACCCGGATGCCCGTGCCGGCGAGGGAGTCACGGAGGTTGAGGGCCTGCGCCCGTCCCTGGGGTCCCCAGCCGAGGACGCCGACGCGCCGGACGCCGGAGAAGGCCCGTGGGAGGAGCGGGAAGAGGTGCCGCCCGCCGGGCAGGACGGTCTCGGTCCCGCCCGGCACCTCCAGGGTGTCGAGCGGGAAGACGCGGGAGGTGTACGTGGTCGTCGAGGTCATGGTCGAGTTGTAGGCTCGCCCGGAGTGTTGCGGCAAGCGCAACTTGTGCAGCGCCCTGTTGCAGTGGATGAAAGGGCCAGGTCGTGCGGGACGATCACCGGGAGCTGCGGCTGTTCCTGCACCTGGCGCAGACGCTCAACTTCGGCCGGACGAGCCTGGACTGCCACGTCAGCCCGGCCACGCTGACCCGGACCGTGCAGCGGCTGGAGGCGGACCTCGGGCACCGGCTGTTCGACCGGGGGCCGCGGGGCGTGTCCCTCACGGCGGAGGGGCACCGGTTCCGCGCGTACGCCATGCGGGCCCTGGAGTTGTGGCGCGCCTACCGGGAGGAGCATCCCGATCCGGCGCTGCTCGGCGGGAGGCTGACCGTCTTCGCCACGGTGACGGCGTGTCAGGCGCTGCTGCCGGACCTGCTGGCGCCGTTCCGCGCCGCGCATCCGCAGGTGCGGCTCGACCTGCGCACGGGGGACGCGGCGGCGGCGCTGGCCCGGCTGGACGAGGGCGAGGTCGACGCGGCCGTGGCGGGCATCCCGCCGAGGCTGCCGGAGCCGTTGGTGAGCCGCACGGTCGCGGTCACCGAGCTGGTCCTGGTGACGGCCCGGGACCGGCCCGATCCCGGGCTGGACGGCCCGTTCGTGCTCCCGCAGCGCGGTCTGGTCCGTGATGCCGCCGACCGCTGGTTCCGCGGCAGGGGCACGGTACCCGACGTGGCGTGTGAACCGGACGGCCACGAAGGGCTGCTGACCCTGGTGGCGCTGGGCTGCGGCACGGGTGTGGTGCCCCGCCTGGTGCTGGAGCACAGCGCCGTGCGGGACCGGCTGGAGGTGCTCCCGGCCGATCCGGCGCCGGAGCCGTTCCCGATCGGGCTGTGCGTGCGGCGGGCGGATCTGCGGCGGCCGGTGGTGGCGGCGCTGTGGAGCCGGACGACACAGGAGTGACGCCGGGAGTGACGAACCGGGGGTGACGACCCGGGAGTGACGTCGCTGCGGGCGGCTACGTGAGCGCTCCCAGCGGATCGTCCAGGACCGGCTGCCAGGCCAGTTCGGCGGCGCCGACCAGGCTGTTGTGGTCGAGGGTGCACGGCAGGATGGGCACGCCGCCGCTCTGGCCCCACAGGCTGCGGTCGGCGACGACCGCGCGGAGCCGGTCGGGGTCGGCGTCCAGCAGGGTGCGGTGCAGGCCGCCGAGGATGATCCGGTCCGGGTTGAGGATGTTGACCAGGCCGGCGAGTCCGAGGCCGAGCCGGTCGATGAGGGTCTCGGCGGCGGTGCGGACGCCCGGGTCGTCGTAGTGGTGGCGGACCAGGTCGATGGACTGCTGGAGCAGGGACACCTCGGGACCGGGCTCGCGTCCCGCCTCGGTCAGGAAGGCCAGCGGGTCGGTCTCCACGTCCAGGCAGCCGCGGCTGCCGCAGTGGCAGGGGCGGCCCTCGGGGTGCACGGTGAGGTGGCCGACCTCCAGCGCGAGACCCGAACTGCCGCGGTGCAGGCGGCCGTCGAGGACGAGGGCGCCGCCGACGCCGCGGTGGCCGGTGGCCACGCACAGCAGGTCGCGGGAGCCACGCCCGGCGCCGTGCCGGTGCTCGGCGAGCGCGGCGAGGTTGACGTCGTTGGCGGCGAACGCGGGTCCGTCGAGACCGGCCGCGCGCACCTGCTCGGCGAAGATGTCCCGCACGGGCGCGCCCGCGGGCCAGGCCAGGTGCAGCGGGTTGAGCGCCAGGCCCTCGGGTTCGGCGACCGCGGACGGGACGGCGAGTCCCGCGCCCACGCACCGCAGGCCGGTCTGCCGCAGCAGCTCGGCGCCCGCCGTGACGACGGAGGCGAGCACCTTGGCCGGGTCGGCGTCGACGACCTCGCAGCCGGGCGCCGTGGCGACGATCCGGCCGCCGAGACCGACCAGCGCCGCCCGGAACCCGTCGGCGTGCACCTGCGCGGCGAGAGCGACGGGCCCGTCCTCGGCGACGGCCAGCTTGTGCGAGGGCCGGCCCTGCGAGCCGGCCGCCGCGCCGGGCCGGGCGTCGACCCGGATCAGGCCGAGCGCCTCCAGTTCGGCGGCGACCGCGCCGGCCGTCGCCCGGGTGACGCCGAGCTCGGCGGTGAGCACGGCCCGGGTCGGCGCGCGTCCGGTGTGCACGAGCTCCAGCGCGGGTCCGAGGGCTCCGCGCCCCCGGTCCAGCCGCGTCCTCGAGGTGCTCCCATCCCCCGCCGGCCGGGGGTCCGCCTTCCCGCTCATGAGGGCGAGTCTCCCATGATCCGCCGGAGCGGCGGCCTACAGGCCGCTGACCCGGAGCGTGATGTTGAGCCGTCCGGTCAGGCCCAGCGCGGGCGGTGCCGTGCCCGCGTGCACCCGGGGCACCCCGTGGTGGGCGAGCCGGGACGGGCCGCCGAAGACGAACACGTCGCCGCTGCGCAGTTCGACGTCGGTCCAGGGCCGGTTGCGGGTCTCGGTGTTGCCGAAGCGGAAGACGCAGGTGTCCCCGAGGCTCAGCGACACCACCGGCGCGTCGCACTTCTCGTCGCTGTCGCGGTGCATGCCCATGTGGGCGTCGGCGCCGTAGAAGTTGATCAGTGCGATGTCGTAGGCGGGCGCCGGACCCCCGAGGGTGTCCCGCACCGCCCGGCGGCCCAGGTCGCCCAGCCAGTCCGGGAAGGCCTTGACCGGGGCGCCGTCCCCGTCGGTGACCGTGCGGGCATAGCCGTAGGGGTACCAGTGCCAGCCGAGGCACACCTGCCGGGCGGTCATGGTGCCGCCGCCGGGCGTGCGGACCGTGCGCAGTCCGGCGGGCGGCCGGGCCCAGGCGCGGCAGGCGTCGAGCAGCGCCCGCTGCTCCCCGGCGTCCAGCCAGTCCGGCACGTGCACCGCGCCGGGCGCGATCTCGGTGCGGGCCCTGGGGAACAGCTCGCCGTCCATGCCTCCCATCCTGCCCGACCGGGGCTGAGCTGCGGCTCGGCTAGCCTGGACGCACGATGAACGACCGTATGACGACGCCGTGGGGCGCGCTCGCGCTGACCCGTTTCCCCGAGGACCCGCGCGACCGGCTGCGCGCCTGGGACGCCTCCGACGAGTACCTGCTGCGGCATCTGGCCGGGGAGGACGTTCCGCTGTCGGGCACGGTCGTGGTGGTCGGGGACCGCTGGGGCGCGCTGGTCACGGCGCTCGCGGCGCACCGGCCGGTGCAGATCACCGACTCGTACCTGGCGCAGGAGGCGACGCGCGCGAACCTGGCGCGGGCCGGGGCCGAACCGGGCGCCGTACGGTTGCTCACCACACAGGACCCGCCGCCGGGACGGATCGACGTGCTGCTGGTGCGCGTGCCGAAGAGCCTGGCGCTGCTGGAGGACCAGTTGCTGCGGCTGGCGCCCGCGGTGCACGCGGGGACGGTCGTCGTCGGCACCGGGATGGTGAAGGAGATCCACACCTCGACGCTGCGGCTGTTCGAGCGGATCCTCGGTCCGACGCGCACCTCGCTCGCCGAGAAGAAGGCCCGGCTGATCTTCTGCACGCCGGAGCCGGCACTGGAGCGGCCCGCGAGCCCGTGGCCGTACGTCTACGCGCTCCCGGACGGCATCGGCCCGGCCTCGGGGCGCACGGTCGTCAACCACGCGGGGGTCTTCTGCGCCGACCGGCTCGACATCGGCACGCGGTTCTTCCTGCGGCACCTGCCGGACGGCCGGGGCGGCCGGGTGGTGGATCTGGGGTGCGGCAACGGCGTGGTGGGGACGGCGGTGGCGCTGGCCGACCCGTCGGCCGAGGTGCTGTTCGTGGACGAGTCGTTCCAGGCGGTGGCCTCGGCAGAGGCGACGTACAAGGCGAACGGCGTGCCCGGGCACGCCGAGTTCCGGGTCGGTGACGGGCTGGCGGGCGTGCCGTCGGGCAGTGTCGACCTGGTCCTCAACAATCCGCCGTTCCACGCCCACCAGGCGACGACGGACGCGACGGCCTGGCGGATGTTCACCGGGGCGCGGCGGGCGCTGCGGCCGGGCGGTGAGCTGTGGGTGATCGGCAACCGGCACCTTGGCTACCACGTGAAGTTGCGCAAGGTGTTCGGCAACAGCCGGGTGGTCGCGAGCGACCCGAAGTTCGTGGTGCTGAAGGCCGTCAAGCGGTAGCCGTCGCGACACGCCTCCCGGCAGGTCCGGGCCGGCCGGGGCCGCTCATGGACGGTAGACCGGCGGTGGGTCCCCGGCGTCCGGCGCGTCGATCCAGGCGGCGAGAGCGACTGGGTCGGGGGCGTTTCCTCTACGCGCCCGGACGGACAAGTACACCGCGCGCACCAGTTCCGGGCGATGCAGCAGGGCTCGTGCGGCGCCCCGTGTCTCCGCCTCGGAGTCCGTCCTGCGCAGGGCCAGTGCCAGGCTGACCCAGGCGTCGGGGCGGCTCGGATCGGCGTTTACCTCGGCGACGGACAGGCACCGCGCCCGCCTGATGTCGCCGAGCAGACGCACCGCGTCAGCGGAGTGCGGGGCCGCCGGGTCCCCCACGTCTGTGTGATGCCCGGGAACACCACCGCGCGCCGGGTTCGGGTCGACGGCGGATCGCCGGATACGGGCCATGCCCACGGCGAGTCCCCGAGCCGCCGGGTCCGGGCACAGCACGGAGTCCGTACGCTGCCGCCAGGGCCGAGCCTCGCCGTGGATCCTGCTGTCCGTCAGGCCGGCCACCTCACCGGGATCGGGCCGCAGATGGTGGAGCCGCCAGCGCACCCTGTGGTCGACGACCGCCTCGGCGGCGAGCGCGGCGACGTCCCCAGGGACGTACCGCGTCCGCCACAGGCCACAGCTCGTGCCCATCAGAGCGACGAAGCGGGCACCGACGTCGGTCCACCGGGGCGAGTCCCGCAGGACGAGATACGCGTCCCACACCTGGGCACGCCAGTAGGCGAGCTCGAACTGGGCGCGCCTCAGTTCCGCCCCGTGGGCCGTGGCCGTGAGCCGCTGCCAGTACTCGGCCACTCCGAAGAACGCGTAGACGCCCTGGAACAACCCCTCGAAGGGGCGCGGGACGTCGCGCCAGGGCGCGTAGTGGAGGGTGCCGTCATCGTGGTCGTCGTACAGGTCGACCAGGTCGAGCACGGCGTTGAGCTTCATGTGGCGGAACTCGTGGGTGAGGGTCCCGGCGAGTTCCACCGCGTCCTGCGGCTCGCTCAGCACGGCGCCGCCGAACGCGTCGCTCGAGGACAACGACGCCATCTGCGGTCCCTCGACCGCCGGAGAGGGAGTGATCGCGGTCAGCGCGGTGCCCGTCGCCTCGGCGTGCCGCCGGCTGGTGCGCAGCAGGATCCGCCCCGCCTCGTCGATCAGGTCCGCCCAGCGCGCCGCCCGGTCCTCGGAGAGCCGTGCGGGCGGCTCCGGCTCCCCGGTGCGGCGGAAGGGATGGATGTCGTCGAGGCAGATCGTCAGCGGTCCCCCCGTTCCGCCGTCGGTGACTCGGCGCAGGGGATGCCAGCCGGGTGCCGCGTTGTGGAGCGCCCCGGGGAGGGACACCTCCGCCGCGGCGGTGCGTACGGTGGCCCGGCCCGCGGTCCCCTCGACGACGGCCACCTGCGCCGCCGTCGGCCCCAGGTCGGCCACGCCCAGGGTGGGCAGCACGGCGAGGCCCCTGTGCACCGGGATCCGGCAGGTGAACGAGAGCCCGGCCCGGAGACCGGCTGCGGCGGCCATCGCGTACAGGTGGCCGAGGCCGGCCCAGAGCGGAAGGTCCCCGCCGGTCCGGCGCTGCCCGGGTACTCCCAGCACGCGGCCGAACCACCGTCCGACGGCCGGATCCAGCAAGAGGTCGTCCGTGGTCTGCGGGGCGACTCGCGAGGCCTCATTGATCAGGTCCTGGACATGCGCCACGGGCCCGAACGGCTCGACTGTGCCGCCTTGCCTGTGGAGTTCCTCGAAGAGCGCGCTGAGCTCCCTGACGCGGTTGCCGCGCTGCTGCGCCCTCAGCTCCGCGACGATGTCGCGGTCCTCGGTTCCCGTCGCCAGCGCACGGAAGGCATCGCGCTCCCGCAGGGGTGCGGGAAGCCTGGACGGGGTTTCTTCGCCGGCCCCGCGCTGCTTGCGCCGCCCCTGGATCCGGTAGGTGATGCCGGTACGGCCGGTGGAACGGCGCGGTTCCCGGGAACCTGACGAGTAGCCACCTCCTCCGCCGGGTTCGCTGCCACCTTGGGACAGCCGTGGCCGGGTGATCCGGTCCAGGATTCTCCGGTTGTCGGGGTCGGACGCGGAGGGTGCTTGGGCGAGTGCCTCCGCCAGCGGCAGGTGCGCGAGATCCGGACCGGTGTCGGACTGGGGACCGGCTGCCGGGCGGGCACGGTGCGCGGCGTCCTGCGCGGTGGGTCCGGCGTCCTCCGGCAGGGTCTCGGCCATGGTCCGCGCTCCTTCTGTCACACGGGCCTCCCGCGGGATGCCCTCGGTCGCTCGCTCCGCCAGGTCCGCCCGGACGAGTTCCAGGTTGTCCCGGCACATCCGCACGTGGGGATGGTCCTCGCCGAATCGCCGGCTGTTGACCTCCAGCACCGCCTCGAAGTGCTCCGCGGCGTCCTGGAGCCGGCCCAGCAGGTGCAGCACGGTGGCGAGTTCGTGGCGATTGGCCACGGCGTCGGGGTGTTCGTCCCCGAACCGCTCCCGGTTCAGTGTCCAGATCCGCCTGAGTTCGGCCTCCGCGGCCGTCAGGTGGTGCTGGTCACGGCGGATCCGGGCGAATTCGTGCGCGACGAGGAGCCTGTCGGGGTGTTCAGGGTCCCGGTACTTGGCGATCTCGGTCACGACCGTCGAGCACACGTGGGCCGCTTCGTCGGTGCGCCCCGCGTCACGCAGCGCCCGGGCGAGGCTGATGCCGCAGGCCAGTGAGATTTCGTCACCGTCGCCGAACAGGGCGCGGCTGGTCTCCCAGATCTCCCCCAGCTCCGCGATGGCCTCACTCAACGCGTCGCGCTTGTGCCAGATGGTGGCGAGGTCATGACGCGTACGCAGCACGGCCCGCCGGTCGGGAGGCTCGGCGGACTCCCGGATGCGCAGGACGACGCGCAGCTCCCGTTCCGCCTCCGCGTAGCGTCCGAGTTCGCGCAGCACCCTGGCGCGGCCGCTGCGGGCTGACTGGGTGTGCTGATGGTCGGCGGGCAGCGTCCCTTCGCACGCCCGGACCACCGAGTCGTACTCGCTCTCGGCCTCGTGGAGCCGGCCTTCGTCGCGCAGGGCCAGTGCCAGGGCCAGGCGGGCGGCGAGCGTGTCGGGATGGTCCGCGCCGAGGTGTTCCCGCCGTACGTCGGCGACCACCTGCAGTTCCCTGCGCGCATCGCTGTACAGGCCGATGTAGTACCGGTACAGCCCGGCGCGCAGCGCGGCGTCGGTCGCTTCGACGACGGCGGACGCCGGCAGGCCGGGGACGAGGAGGTCGAGCGGGGCCGCGCAGTGCGGGGCGATGTCCTGCCAGTGCGGCCAGTGCGCCGGCGCAGCGGGGTCCATGCCGTCCAGCGCCTTGCGCAACAACGCGACGATCAGGTCGCGCAGTTGCCGGACGCTGGAGGTGAACTCCCTTCGGTAGCGCATGCTGAGACGCACCAGCGGGTGGATGGCGAGGTGGCCGTCCGTGCCGTCGTCCTCCGCCCCGACGCCGCCGCTCTCCTCGTGGACGAAACGGTGTCCGGTCAGCCCGTCCAGGGCCGTGCCCAACTCCAGTGAGGAGGGGCGGCAGGAAGCGAAGAGTTCGCTCCGCGCGATCACCTCCGGGTCGAGGAGCCGCAGATGGGGGATCGGGCTCGCGCCGAAGGCCGCCAGGAGAAGCATCAGCGGTTCGGCAGCGTGGTTCTTCTGCTCCTTGAGCAGGTCGAGTGAGAGCTCCCAGGTGGCCGTGATCCGTGCCAGGTCGCCCTCGAGTTCGTCCGGAACGGATGCCTGGTCGGCGACGCGCCGAGCCAGCCGTTCGTCGAGACCGCGGCGGTAGTCGGCGAACGTCCGCGGTCCCCTCACCCGGGGCCAGCCCCGGGCCCGCTTCAGGAGCGTACCGGCCAGGTCGAGCGCGAGCGGAAGGCCGCCGAGCCGTACGGAGAGCAGCCGGGCCTCCGCTCTGCCTCCGGCCTTGGGAGCCAGGTCGAGCAGGACCTGAGCCCCGTCCTCGTCATCGAGGACGTCGACCGGCAGTTCCGTGGTCCATTCCGCCAGCTCCGGCCAGCCGGACCGCCGGCTGGTGACGAGTACCGCACCGGGCAGGCGCCGCGGTGGGTGCAGCCAGCCGACACCGTGGTGCAGCGGCTGTTTCTCCGCGGCAAGCAACTCGGGGTCGTTGACATTGTCCAGCACCAGCAGCCACGGCTCGCGCAGCTGCTCCAGTTGCCGCCACAGGACGTCCGCCTTGTGGCCGAGGCCGAACTCACCCGTGCCGGCACCGGCGTCGAACGCGACGGCGTGCAGGGCGCTGGAGAGGTCCTTGGCGTCGGCGGCCGACACCCACCACACGCGCTCCACGGGGCCCTCTTCGGACAGCTGGTGGGCGACTTCCAGGGCGGCGGTGGTCTTGCCGGAGCCGCCGAGCCCGGACAGCACCCACACTCCGGAGACATGCCCCGGCCGCGCCACATGCTCGCGGACGGCGCGCGTGAGCTTCCCGACCAGCTCCTCGCGGCCGCGCAGCCGGTACGTGGGCACACCTCGCTCGGGCAGGGCCACCGGTGTGGAGGTGAAGCCCGACTCGGAGGGCGGGGCCGGCGCGTCCGGCCGTTCGTGCCGCTGCTCGTCGAATCCGTCGGGTCCGGTCATCGACCACCGCCCGGTGCGCCGGGGGACCGTGCTCCCCGCCGCGCGGCGCACACCACGGCCATGGCGTCCCCCCATCAGTCCCGAGCAAGGCTCGATCTCCTGACGCTGCACGGGAATTATGACGGCACCATGCCGGTTTCGGCGACGGAACGACCCTGGATTTGTCACCCTTGCTCTGCGACTGGTACGCACGCCTCCTCGCCCGTGCGGAGGCGAGGAGGACGGGGGACGCGCAGATGACGAACACCGGCTTCACACCCCTCACCGACAACCCCGTCCTGAGCCGGGACGGTGACGCCTACGGCTTTCTGCCCTACCTGGAGGTGCTGGCCGACGCGGTGCAGGCCGCCCGGCCGCTGCCGCTGACCGTCGGCGTCTTCGGCCCGTGGGGGTCCGGCAAGTCGAGTTTCATGCACATGTGGCAGGAACTGCTCGGTCCCGACGCCCGCACGGTGTGGGTGAATCCGTGGAAGTACGACCAGAAGCAGGAAGTGTGGGCCGCGGTCATCACCTCGGTGCTGGCGGAGATCAAGCAGGACGAACGCGCCCGCGACAAGGCCGTACGGCTGGGGCGCTCCCTGGCGTGGCTGTCGCTGCGCGGCGTGCTGAGCAGCGGCGCTCCCCTGGTCACGGGCGGCCTGCTGGGCAAGGAGGAGGCCCAGCAGGCGCTGGACCGGCTGGCCGACAGCGACGCCGAGTTCCATCGTCACGTGAACGCCTTCGAGCGGGACTTCGCCGACGCCGTGAACGACTATCTCGACGGCACCGAGCGTCTCGTGGTGTTCATCGACGATCTGGACCGCTGTACGCCCGAGGCCGCGGTGACCGTCCTCGAGTCACTGAAGCTTTTCACCGGTGACTCGCGGTGCGTGTTCGTCCTCGCCATGGACTACGACCTGCTCGCGGCAGTGGCGGCAAAGAAGTTCGGCGACCTCGCCCCCGTGAAGGGCTCGGTCTACCTGGAGAAGATCGTCCAGCTCCCCTTCTTCCTCCCCGAGGTCGCCTGGGACACGCTCCGCGACTCACTGAGCGCCTACGTGCCGGCGCTCGCGGACTCGGAACCGTTCTGGAGCCTTGCCCGCACGGCCTTCGCCCCGAGTCCACGACGGCTCAAGCGCTACGTCAACGTCCTCAACCTCGCGACGACCATCCTGGAACGCTCCTCGGGCCGGCCACTGGACCGCGACCGGCGGCTGCAACTGGCGGAACTGCTGATCCTGCGCAGCGAGCACCGGGCCTTCTACGGCCATCTCGTCAGCCGGCCCGGTGCCTGGGCCCAGTTGAAGGACTTCGCTTGGGGACGGAGTCGTCAGCCCGACCCTTCGTTGACGGGCTTCGTGCACGACGAGGACCTCATGCGCCTGTTGTCCCTGGGCCGCGACCATCAGGCCGCTGGCTTCCCGCTGGCACCTTCGGCCGCGGAGGTCGAGAGCATGATGACGACGGTCAGGACGGCCTCCGGCGGTCTGTGACGCTGACGACGACGGGCGGCGCGGTCCGGGCCGCGGCGTCAGCGCGCAGGAAGGAGCGGGCCCAGCACCCTGATGGTCCGCTCCACCACCCGCGCCATGGCCTGCCTGCCCACCGTGAGGTAGTGGCGCGGGTCGACCGCCTCGGGGCGGTTGGCGAGGAACTCCCGGATCGCGCCGGTCAGGGCGATGTTCAGGGCCGTGCCGATGTTGACCTTGGTGATGCCGCCCGCGACCGCCGCCGTGAGTTCGCCGTCCGGGACGCCGGAGGAGCCGTGCAGGACGAGCGGGACGTCCAGCGCGGCCGACAGTTGTTTGAGCAGGGCGTGGTCGAGGGTGGCGGTGCGGGTGGTCATGGCATGGGCGCTGCCGATGGTCACGGCCAGGGCGTCCACACCGGAGTCGGCGACGAAGGCCCGGGCCTCGTCGGGGTCCGTGCGGGCGCCCGGGGCGTGCGCGTCCAGCGGGGGTTTGCCGTTCTTGCCGCCGATCTGCCCCAACTCGGCCTCGATCCAGAGACCTTGGGCGTGCGCGCGGTCGACCGCCGCCCGGGTCGCCGCGAGGTTCTTCGCGTAGGGCAGCCGGGCCGCGTCGTACATGACGGAGCTGAAGCCGGCGTCCGCGGCCTGCTGCAGCAGGGTCTCGCTCTGGACGTGGTCCAGGTGCAACGCGACCGGGACGGCGGCGTGTTCGGCCGCGGCGACGGCCGCGCGGGCGAGCGGGAGCAGTTGTCCGCCGTGGAACCTGACCGCGTTCTCGCTGACCTGGAGCACGATGGGGGCGGGCACGGACTCGGCGCCCGCGATGACGGCCTCGACGTGCTCCAGCGTGATGACGTTGAACGAGGCGACGGCCGAACGGGCGGCGACGGCACGGGTGATGAGCTCGCCGGTGGTGGTGAGGGGCACGGTGTCTCCAAGGTCGGGTCGGGGAACGGGGGGCCTGCGGCAGGGGCCGACGATCACCGGCGGTGGGGAGCGGCCGGCCGGCAGCGGCAGGGCGGGCCGGGCGGCAGCGGCATGGTGAAGCCGGGCGGCCGGGACGCGCGCTCGGCCTCGGCGCGGGTCCCTGAGCCCCTCGGCGGCAGGGCGAGGGCAGCGCCATCCCCGACGGATCAGGGCGTGAGGATCACCGAGCGGGTGAGGTGGCGCGGGTGGTCCGGGTCGAGGCCGCGGGTGGCGGCGACGGCGATCGCGAGGCGCTGGGCCCGGACGAGTTCGGCGAGCGGGTCGAGACGTCCCTCGATCCACAACCCGCCCGTGGAGTGGACCTGTTCCGCCAGCCCCCGGGGGGCCTCACCGAACATCCACGTCGCAGTGCCGCTCGTGGTGACGCTGATGGGCCCGTGCCGGTACTCCATCGCCGGGTAGGCCTCCGCCCAGGCCAGCGCGGCCTCCCGCATCTTCAGCCCGGCCTCGTCGGCCAGGCCGACGGTCCAGCCCCGCCCCAGGAAGGTGAACTGCGCGCAGTCCACGAGCCCTTCGGGCAGCGGCTCGGTGAGTGCGGTGCGGGCGTCGTCGACGGCCGAGGCGGGGTGGCGGCCGAAGTGGGCGCGGAGCAGGGTGAGGGCCGTGGTGGCGAACCGGGTCTGGACGACGGAGCGTTCGTCCGCGAAGTCGAGGACGGCGAGGTCGTCGGCTGCCGTCCGCACGGGCGTGTCCGGGTCGGCGGTGATCGCGGTGGTGCGGGTGCGGCCCTTCAGTCTGCCGAGCAGGTCGAGGACCTCGGTCGTGGTGCCGGAGCGGGTGAGGGCGACGACCCGGTCGTAGGCGCGGCCGTGCGGGAACTCCGAGGCGGCGAACGCGTCGGTCTCGCCCTGGCCCACGCCCTCGCGCAGCGCCGCGGCCGCCCTGGCCATGAAGTACGAGGTGCCGCAGCCGACGATCGCGACCCGTTCCCCCGGCGCCGGGAGCACCTCCGCGTACCCCGCCGCCTGTGCCGCGGCGCGTGTCCAGCACTCGGGCTGGCTGTTCAGCTCGTCCTCGACATGCGTCATGCCGCACCCTCCGATGTGATTGTTCTTGCAAGGTATCGCCACCTTTCGAGCATCATCAAGCATTGCGCGCCGACTGGTGCGCTAGGGTCGCCCGGGATCGAGACGTGGAGGTGCGGATGTCGCGCGACGCCCGCTGGAAGGCGCTGCTGGAACTGCTCGTCGAGCGCGGCCGGCTGGACGTCGAGGAGGCGGCCGGGGAGCTCGGGGTGTCGGCGGCGACGATCCGCCGGGACTTCGACCGGCTCGCCGAGCAGCAGATGCTGGTGCGCACCCGGGGCGGCGCGGTCGTGCACGGTGTGTCGTACGAGCTGCCGCTGCGCTACAAGACGGCCCGCAACGCCTCGGAGAAGCAGCGCATCGCGAAGGCCGTGGCGGATCTGGTCGCGCCCGGCGAGGCGGTCGGGCTGACCGGGGGCACGACCACCACGGAGGTGGCGCGGGCCCTGGCCGTGCGCGGGGACCTGGCGTCCGGGTCGCCCGCGCTGACCGTCGTGACGAACGCGCTGAACATCGCCAACGAGCTGGCGGTGCGGCCCCAGTTCAAGATCGTGCTGACCGGCGGCGTCGCGCGGGCCCAGTCGTACGAGCTGGTCGGGCCGCTGGCGGACGCGGTGCTCGGGCAGATCACCGTGGACGTGGCGGTCCTCGGCGTGGTCGCCTTCGACGTCACGCACGGTGCCGCGGCGCACGACGAGGCGGAGGCCGCGATCAACCGGCTGCTGTGCGAGCGGGCGGAGCGGGTGGTCGTGGCCGCCGACTCCAGCAAGCTGGGGCAGCGGGCCTTCGCCCGGATCTGCGCGGCCGAGGCGGTGGACACGCTGGTCACGGACGCGGCGGCCGACGCGGCGACGGTACGGCGGTTCGAGGAGGCCGGGCTGCGGGTCCTGGCGGTGTGATCCGCGGTCCCCGTCCCTTCGGGGCACCTCGCGCCTAAGCTGGGGCTGAGAGCCCGCCGGGTCAGGGAGGCTGCCATGCAGGGAACAGCGGACGGCCGGCGGTATCTGCCGATCGCCGAGCACGGGCTCATCGGCGATCTGCGCAGTGTGGCCCTGGTGGGGACCGACGGCACGATCGACTGGTACTGCTGCGCGGCCTTCGACGCGCCGAGCGTCTTCGCCTCGATCCTGGACGCGGAGCGCGGCGGCTGCTTCGAACTGGCGGCGGCCGTGCCGGCGCGGACCAAGCAGTTCTACTTCCCCGACACCAACGTGCTGATCACGCGGTTCTTCACCGAGGACGGCGTCGGCGAGGTGCAGGACTTCATGCCGGTCGGCGGAGGTGCGGTGGAGGCCGAGCGGCACCGGCTGATCCGGCGGGTGGTGTGCGTCCGCGGCTCGATCCCGTTCCGTACCCGCGTGGCCCCCCGCTTCGACTACGGCACCCGGCCGCACACCGTCCGCCTGGCCGGCGACACGGCCGTCTTCGAGGCCGACGGGATGGCGCTCGCGCTGACCGCGACCGTGCCGCTGGAGGCCGACGGGCCGGACGTCCGCGGGGACTTCAAGCTCGCCGAGGGCGAGTCGGCGGTCTTCGCGCTGGACAAGGTCGGCGGCGACGTCACGCCCCGCCGGTGCGCGCGCACGGAGGCCGAGGAGCAGTTCACGGCGACGGTGGCGTACTGGCGGCGCTGGCTGTCGGCGTCCCGCTACAAGGGCCGCTGGCGGGAGATGGTGCACCGCTCGGCCCTGACGCTGAAGCTGCTCACCTACGCGCCGACCGGGGCGATCGTGGCCGCGCCGACGACGAGCCTGCCCGAGCGGCTCGGCGGCGAGCGCAACTGGGACTACCGGTACGTGTGGGTGCGCGACGCGGCCTTCTGCGTCTACGCCCTGCTGCGGCTGGGCTTCACCGGCGAGGCCGAGGCGTTCATGGACTTCGTGACCCGGCACATCAGCCCGGGCGACGGCAAGCCCTCCGGGCCGCTGCAGATCATGTACGGCATCGACGGGCGCACCGAACTGCCCGAACGGGAGCTGGACCATCTGGAGGGCCACCAGGGCTCGGCGCCCGTCCGGGTCGGCAACGCGGCGGCGGACCAGCTCCAGCTCGACATCTACGGCGCGCTGATCGACTCCATCTACCTCTACGACAAGTGGGCCAAGCCCGTCTCCAGCGACCAGTGGGACGACGTGTGCGCCCTGGTCGACTGGGTGTGCGACCACTGGGACCAGCCCGACGAGGGGATCTGGGAGACCCGGGGCGGACGCAAGAACTTCCTGTACTCGCGGCTGATGTGCTGGGTGGCGATCGAGCGGGCCATCCGGATGGCGAACCGGCGCGGCCTGCCCGCCGATCTGCCCCGCTGGCGGGAGTGCCGGGACACGATCTACCGGCGGATCATGAGCCGCGGCTGGTCCGAGGAGCGCCGGGCCTTCGTCCAGCACGAGGACGGCGACGTGCTGGACGCGGCCGTGCTGATGATGCCGCTGACGAAGTTCATCGCCCCGACCGACCCGAAGTGGCTGTCGACGCTGGACGCCCTGACCGAGGAGCTGGTGTCGGACTCGCTGGTGTACCGCTACGACCCGCAGGCGAGCCCGGACGGACTGCGCGGCGACGAGGGCACGTTCTCCATCTGCTCGTTCTGGTACGTCGAGGCCATGGTGCACGCGGGCCGGATCGACGAGGCGCGTCTCGCCTTCGAGAAGATGCTGACGTACGCCAACCACCTCGGTCTGTACGCCGAGGAGATCAGCCACACCGGGGAGCAGCAGGGCAACTTCCCGCAGGCGTTCACGCACCTCGCGCTGATCAGCGCGGCCTTCAACCTGGACCGGGCGCTCGGCTGACGCTCAGTGCCCGTGGCCGTCGTCCGCATGCCCCTCGGGGGTACCGGCCTCGGCTGCCGCTCCCCCGGTCCGGACCGTGAAGGCCGCCGTGTGGACCTTGCCGTCGTGCTGGAAGTCGAGGAACAGGCGGTAGGAGCCGGCGCTGGGTGCCGTGGCCGTGAAGGAGATGTCCGGGCCGGGCTCGGTGGTGCCGTCGCCGGGTTCGCCGTTCGGGTGGACGTGCAGGTAGGCGAGGTCGCCGGAGCGCAGGGCGACCAGATGGCCGTACGCGCCGAGGTAGGGCTGGAGGTCGGTCACGGGCTTGCCGTCGCGGGAGACCCTCAGCTTCAGTTCGCTCGCCTTTCCGGGGCGCAGGGCGCCGGACAGTTCGACGTCGTAGCCGTTGGTCTCGGCCGTGGTGGCGGGCGCGGGCAGTTCCTTCGGCCGGTAGGGGCCGGAGGCGGCGAGATCCGCGCCGAGGGTGAGGTTCTCGGCGTTCTTCCTCGCCGGGGTGAAGTCGGCGAAGACGCGGTAGCCGCCCGAGCGGGGCAGGTCGACGGGGGTGCTCCAGGTGCCGTCGGCGGCGCGGGTGGGGTGCAGGTGGCGGTAGGTGACCAGGTCGCGTGAGGCCACGATGAGGTGGAGTTCCTTGTCGTGCTCGCGCTGGTAGGCGGTGACCGCACGACCGCTGCCGTCCCGGACGGTGAAGCGCAGGTCGGTGCGCCGGCCGGCGGTGACGGTCGGGGTCTTGAGGTCGAGGGTGTAGCCGCCCTCGGAGATCTGCAGCCCGCCCGCCGGGGGCGTGTCGTGCCCCGCGCGTCCGTCGCCCTCCGCGCGCGGGGACGAGGGCCGGGTGTGGTCGTCCCCATGCTTCGGCGGGTCGTCGGCGACGACGGGGCCGATGCCCTGGCCGACCCCGTAGGCCGTGCCGAACGTGGCGGCCAGGGCGGCGGTGAAGGTGGCGATCTTCAGTCCGGTGTTCATGGCCTGTGGCTCCTTCGGATACCGGGCCGGCCGCTCGGATGCGGGGCCCTCCACGCAGCTCACCATACCCCTGGGGGGTATCAAGTCAAGTCGTTCTCGCGCTTGCATCCCATACCCCTCGGGGGTATACATGGACTCGGCGAGGGGATACCCCCGCCCCGTATACACGAATCTCCAGGAGGCTCCGATGCCCGCCACCACCTACGCCGTCTCCGGCATGTCCTGCGGCCACTGCAAGGCCACGCTGACCAAGGTCATCGGCGAGCTGGACGGCGTCAGCGGCGTGGAGGTCGACCTCGACACCGGCCGCGTGACCGTCACCAGTGCCGCCGAGCCCGACGACGCCGCGATCGCGGAGGTCGTCGACGAGGCCGGCTACGAGCTCACCGGGAGGGTCTGAGCCATGAGTACGGGCACGACGACCGGCGCCGGCGCCGAGGTGGAACTCGCCATCGGCGGCATGACCTGCGCGTCCTGCGCGGCGCGCATCGAGAAGAAGCTCAACCGCATGGACGGGGTCACCGCCACCGTCAACTACGCGACCGAGAAGGCGAAGGTCAGCTACTCGGGCGAGGTCTCCGTCCGGGACCTGATCGCCACGGTCGAGGCGACCGGGTACACCGCCCAGGAACCCGCGCCGCCCGAGGAGCCCGGCGAGCCGGCCGTCGAGGCCGACGAACTGCGGCCGCTGCGCGAGCGGCTGGTCACGGCCGTGGTGCTGGCGGTCCCCGTCGTGGCCATGGCCATGATCCCGGCGCTGCAGTTCGAGTACTGGCAGTGGCTGTCGCTCACCCTGGCCGCACCCGTCGTGACGTACGCGGCGTGGCCCTTCCACAAGGCGGCCTTCGTCAACGCCCGGCACGGCGCGGCCACCATGGACACGCTGATCTCGGTCGGCACCTCGGCCGCGTTCCTGTGGTCGCTGTGGGCGCTGTTCTTCGGCACCGCGGGCACCCCGGGCATGACGCACCCCTTCGAGCTGACCATCGAGCGCACGGACGGTGCCGGGAACATCTACCTGGAGGCCGCGGCCGGCGTCACCGCCTTCATCCTGGCCGGGCGGTACTTCGAGGCCCGCGCCAAGCGCAAGGCCGGTGCGGCGCTGCGGGCGCTGCTGGAGCTGGGCGCCAAGGACGTCACCGTGCTGCGGGACGACGGCCGGGAACAGACCGTTCCGGTGGGCGAGTTGCGGGTCGGGGACCGCTTCCTGGTCCGGCCCGGGGAGAAGATCGCCACCGATGGGACGGTCGTCGAGGGTTCCTCGGCGGTGGACGCCTCGATGCTCACCGGTGAGTCGGTGCCGGTGGAGGTCGGCGCGGGGGACCCGGTCACCGGCGCCACGATCAACGTCGGCGGGCGGCTGGTGGTGCGCGCCACGCGGGTCGGCGTCGACACGCAGCTGGCCCGGATGGCGAAGCTGGTGGAGGACGCGCAGAACGGCAAGGCCGCCGCGCAGCGCCTCGCGGACCGGATCTCGGCGGTGTTCGTGCCGGTCGTGATCGCCCTGGCGCTGGGCACGCTGGGCTTCTGGCTCGGCAACGGCGTCGGGCTGACGGCCGCCTTCACCGCCGCGGTCGCCGTGCTCGTCATCGCCTGCCCGTGCGCCCTGGGCCTCGCCACCCCGACCGCGCTGATGGTCGGCACCGGGCGGGGTGCCCAGCTCGGCATCCTCATCAAGGGGCCGGAGGTGCTGGAGTCCACCCGCCGCGTCGACACCGTCGTCCTCGACAAGACCGGCACCGTCACCACCGGCCGGATGACGCTGCTGGCCGTGCACACCGCCGACGGCACCGACGAGGCGGACGTGCTGCGGCTGGCCGGGGCGCTGGAGCACTCCTCCGAGCACCCGATCGCCCGGGCCGTCGCGGACGGGGCGCTGCAGAAGCTGGGCACGCTGCCCACGCCGGAGGACTTCGCCAACGTGCCCGGGCTCGGCGTCCAGGGCGTCGTCGAGGGCCACGCCGTGCTCGTCGGGCGGGAGCGGCTGCTGGCCGAATGGGCGATGGAGCTGCCGGAGGGCCTGGCCCGGGCGCGGGCGGCGGCCGAGGACGCCGGGCGCACCGCCATCGCGGTCGCCTGGGACGGCGAGGCGCGGGCGGTGCTGGAGGTCGCCGACGCGGTGAAGGACACGAGCGCGGAGGCGGTCGGGCGGCTGCGCGCGCTGGGGCTCACGCCGATCCTGCTGACCGGCGACAACAGGGCCGTCGCCGAGTCCGTCGCCCGCGAGGTGGGCATCGAGGAGGTCATCGCCGAGGTGCTTCCGCAGGACAAGGTGGAGGTCGTCAAGCGGCTGCAGGCCGAGGGCCGTTCGGTCGCCATGGTCGGCGACGGGGTCAACGACGCGGC
Organism: Streptomyces olindensis; assembly: GCF_040645895.1. NCBI lineage: Bacteria > Bacillati > Actinomycetota > Actinomycetes > Kitasatosporales > Streptomycetaceae > Streptomyces > Streptomyces olindensis. The sequence goes on from NZ_JBEYZD010000067.1 coordinate 27,561, forward strand.
GGCCCTCGCGCAGGCCGACCTCGGTCTGGCGATGGGCACGGGCACGGACGCCGCGATCGAGGCCGGCGACCTGACCCTCGTCCGGGGCGACCTGCGGGCCGCGGCGGACGCCATCCGGCTCGCCCGCCGCACCCTCGGCACCATCCGCTCCAACCTGTTCTGGGCCTTCGCCTACAACGTGGCGGCCCTGCCGCTGGCCGCGGCCGGCCTGCTCACCCCGATGATCGCCGGGGCGGCGATGGCCTTCTCCTCGGTCTTCGTGGTCGGCAACTCCCTGCGGCTGCGCACCTTCCGGGCCGCGAGCTGACGCGGAGGCCGGTCAACGGCGGCGCCACACCAGCGTGTAGCGCCAGAACAGACGTCGGCGCAGGCGCGCACCGGGCAGGACGGTGCGCGCCTCGCGGGCGATCTCGGCGAAGGTCAGGTCCGCCGGCCTGGTGGGGGCGGACATGGAGACGGGGCGCGGTGCCCGGCGGCCCCGGTTCCTGAGCAGCGCCATGACGAGGTTGAGCGGGACCGACGCGAGGCCCAGCAGATGGTCGACGGGCGTCCGCGCCCGGTGCACTCCGACGATCACGAGGGTGCCACCGGGGGCCAGCCGGTCGCGGAAGGCCTCCAGGGCGTCGGTGAACGGCAGATGGTGGAGCACGGCGACGCAGGTGATGACGTCGTGGGGCCGGTCGGGAAGCCCGGCCGGCGCGTCGGCCACCGTGTACGTCACCGGGGCCGTCGCCGGGGTCAGTGCGCGGGCCCGGGCCGTGATGGCCGGGTCCGCGTCGATCCCGTGCACGCGCCCGGCCCGGCCGGCGAGCAGCCGGGCGAGGTCGCCGCTGCCGCACCCCACGTCCAGGGCACTCCCCACCCGCGGGGGGAGCTGCCGCAGGATCCAGGGGTGGAAGAGGGCGTTGTGGTCCCACGGGCGGGCGGCGTGGAAGCGGTCCAGTGCGCGCAGGATGCGGTGGGGCGGGGGCGTCATGCCCTCAGTTCAGCAGACGGGGCGGACACCCCCGCTCTGCGGTCCAGGAGGGAGCGGTGGATCTCGCCCGCGCGGATGGCCGTCGTCGACAGCAGCGTCGAGGTGAGGCCGTGCGTGTGCTCCGTGCCGCCCTGGAGGTAGATCCCGGCCGTCACGTCGGGGGCGGTCTCCGCGCGGTGGTCGCGGCGGACGCGGATCGCGTCCTCGTCGTCGCGCAGGCAGACCTTGGCCGCCTCGCCGAGCAGGGTGGTGAGGTCCCGGGGCCGGTAGCCGGTGGCGTGGACGAGCAGGTCGGCCTCCAGGGTCCGTTGCTCCCCGGTGGGGAGGAACTCCACGACGACGTCCAGACAGCCGTCGGCGCGCGGGCGGACGTCCCGTATCCGGGAGACGTTGAGGAAGCGCAGCCGCTCCCGGCCGGCGACCTTCTCCCGGTAGGAGGTCGTGTACAGGTCCTCGATGAGGTCCATGTCGACGACGGAGTAGTTGGTGGAGCGGTGGTAGTCGAAGAGGGACTGCTTGACCTCGGAGGAAGCGCCGAAGTAGACGTCCACCGCCTCCGGGTCGAAGATGCGGTTGGCGAACGGGCTGTCGTCGGCCGGGGTGTAGCCGTACTTGGCGAAGACCGAGCAGACCTCGGCCTCGGGGAAGGAGCGGTGCAGGTAGTCCACCGTCTCGGCGGCGCTCTGCCCCGCCCCCAGGACGACGGCCCGGCGCACCGGCGTGCGCCGGTCGAGCAGTTCGGTGACGCGGGGCAGTAACTGGCTGTTGTGCCACACGCGTTCGGACAGTTCGACACCGGGCGGCACGTGCGGTTCCAGGCCGACGGCGACGCTCAGGTCCCGGGCCCGGTACGTCTCCCCGGAGGTGCCGCAGACCACGTCGAAGCCGGTCACGGTGCCCGACTCGTCGCGCACCGGGTCGACGGCGGTCACCTCCCGGTCGTAGGCCACCAGGTGCCCTACCCGTGCGGCGGCCCACTCGAAGTACTCGTGGAACTCCACCCGCAGCGGGAAGAGGGTCTTCTGGTTCAGGAAGTCGACGAGCCGGCCGCGCTCGCGCAGGAAGCACAGGAAGCTGTAGTCGCTGGCCGGATCGCGCAGGGTGACGAGGTCCTTGAGGAAGGACACCTGCATCGTGGCGTCGTCGATGAGCATGCCCCGGTGCCAGCCGAAGCGCGGCTGGCGTTCCAGGAAGAGGGCGTTCAGCCGGTGCTCCGGCGCAGCACCCGCGTTGTGTTCCTCGATCGCTATGGCGAGGGCGAGATTTGACGGCCCGAAGCCGATTCCGAGGACGTCGTAGGTGGTGTCCGTGGTGTCCGATCCCGTGAGCGGTGAGTTCACCGTGGCATCGCCTCCCTCAGGCAGCCACATGTTAGATAAGGTTAGCCTTACCTTGCAATGGAGCCGCCGGAGAGGGAGAACCGCATGCGCGTCGCCATGTTCGGCTATCAGACCTGGGGTCACCGCACGCTCCAGGCCCTGCTGGACTCCGACCACGAGGTCGCCCTCGTCGTCACCCACCCCAAGAGCGACCACGCCTACGAGAAGATCTGGGACGACTCCGTCGCCGAACTCGCCGCGAAGCACGACGTCCCCGTCCTCCTGCGCAACCGCCCCGACGACCCCGAACTCCTCGACGCCCTGCGGGCGGCGCGGCCGGACCTCATCGTGGCCAACAACTGGCGCACCTGGCTGCCCCCGGAGGTGTTCGACCTCCCGCCGCACGGCACCCTCAACATCCACGACTCGCTGCTGCCGTCGTACGCCGGTTTCTCGCCGATCATCTGGGCGCTCGTCAACGGCGAGGAGCGCGTCGGCGTCACCGCGCACCGCATGAACGGCGAACTCGACGCCGGCGACATCCTCGTGCAGCGCGCGGTGCCGGTCGGGCCCGCCGACACCGCGACCGACCTGTTCCACCGGACCGTCGACCTCATCGCCCCGATCGTGCGCGAGTCCCTCGACCTCATCGCCACGGGCCGCGACGCCGGGCAGTGGCAGCCACAGGACCGCTCCCGGGCGAGCTTCTTCCACAAGCGCTCCGACGAGGACAGCCGCATCGACTGGACCTGGCCGGCGGAGCGCCTGGAACGGCTCGTGCGCGCCCAGTCGGACCCCTATCCGAACGCGTACACGTTCCACCGCGGGAAGCGGCTCAGGATCACCTCGGCCGCCGTGTCCGAGGGACGCTACGGCGGCACGCCCGGGCGGATCTTCATCCGCGAGGGCGACGGCGTGGTCATCGTGGCCGGCCCCGAGGCACACAGCGGCCGCCACCCCGGGCTCGTCGTCCGGCGGTTGCGCACGGAGGACGGCACGGAGTACGCCGCGACGGACTACTTCCGCACGATGGGCGGCTACCTGACGGCGCGTGCGTAACTGACGCTCCGTCAAGTCATTACGGGCAGGCGGAGATTGTCCGGAAACCGTTGCTGAGGTAAGCCTTACCTTGCTTTACTGACGGCCGTACGAATCCTGCCTGTACCCCGGCGACAAGGGACGCGCATGCCGAGAAAGCTCCTCACCACCCTTCTCACCGTCACCCTGGCCGCCGGGTTGGCAGCCTGCGGCTCCGTCAAGGACGACTCCGACGCCTTCTCCGACGACCCGAAGGCGGACGCCTCGTCCGCCTTCCCCGTCACCATCAAGCACAAGTTCGGCAGCACGGAGATCACCGAGGAACCGAGGCGGGTCGTGGTGATCGGCGACGGCGGCACGGACGACGTCGACGCGCTGTACGCCCTCGGGGTCACGCCCGTCGCCGTCTCCAAGGACGCCTTCGCGGCCGACGGCGTCCACCCCTGGCTGAAGGACCGGGTCGACACCAAGAAGACCAAGCTCCTCGACACCATGAACGGGGTCGACTTCGAGGAGGTCGCCGCCCTCCGGCCCGACCTGATCCTGGCCACCTCCGACTTCACCCTGGAGAAGAACTACAAGAAGCTCTCGGCGGTGGCGCCGACCATCGGCTACGAGACGGCGTGGGGCAAGCAGACCTGGCAGGAGCACGTCCAGGTGGTGGCGAAGGCCGTCGGCCGACAGGAGCAGGCGGGGAAGGCCATCGAGGCCACCGAGGACAGCATCGCCGAGGTGAGGACCAAGCACCCCGGGCTGAAGGACAAGACCTACAGCCTGTCCATCGGCAACACCCCTGCCAAGATCTTCACCATCGCCTCGGAGGACGACTTCGCGGCGAAGCTGATGAGCGAGGTGGGGCTGGGCCTGACCCCGTCGGTGAAGAACATCAAGACGGTCAGCGGCAGCCCCACCGGCGAGCTGTCCTTCGAGCAGCTCGACAAGCTCGACGCGGACCTGGTCGTGATCGCGTTCACCACGCCGCAGCTGAAGAAGGCCTTCGAGTCCAGCGCGCTGGTGAAGAACATGTCCGCGGTGAAGGAGGACCGCTACGTCGTGACCGACGTGGCGACCATCAGCCAGCTCCGCAGCCCGTCCGTGCTGGGCATCCCGTGGGCGCTGGACAACCTGGAGACCGGGTTCGCCAAGCTGGACGAGTAGTCCCGGCCGGGGCTTTCGAGGGGGAACGGTGAGGCGGGGCGCGTGACGCGCCCCGCCTCACCGGCGTCTCTCAGCTCTCGCGCAGGGCCGAGTCGACCTCCTCCGCCGACATGGCCTCGATCTCCAGGTGGAGGGCGGCGACCTGCTCCAGCCGTCCCGGGGTGTGCTCCTCGGCGGCCAGCCGCTCGGCCATGCCGCCCGCCGTGAGGGTGGCGAACAGGGCCCGCACCGACACCTCGGAGGTGTCGAGGGCCTCCCGCAGCCGGCTCACGATCACGGTGGCGAGCACCGAGTCGCCGCCGAGCCCGAAGAACCCGTCGTCCAGGCCGACCCGTTCGACGCCGAGGACGTCGGCCCACACCCGGGAGACGACCGTCTCCAGGGCGCTGCCGGGCGCCCGCCGCTCCTCCCCCTCCCCCGGCTCGCGCGTCTCCCACAGTGCCCGGACGGCGCGGCGGTCGAGTTTGCCGTTGGCGGTCAGCGGCAGCTCCGCGGCGACGGCGACCCGGGCCGGGACCATGTGGGGCGGCAGCACCGAGCGCGCCCACTCCCGCAGTTCCTCCTCCGTCGTCCCGGGATCGGCGGCCACCGCGGCCGCCAGCTGCACGCCGGGACCGCCGGTCAGGCCGGCGACGGCGCGCCGCACCGCCGGATGCCCGGCGAGCCCCGCCTCCACCTCGCCGAGTTCGACGCGGAAGCCGCGCAGCTTCACCTGGTGGTCGCGCCGGCCCAGGAACTCCAGCGTGCCGTCGGGCCAGTAGCGGGCGAGGTCGCCGGTGCGGTACCAGCGCACGCCGCCCGCCTCGGTGAACTTCTCGGCCGTGCGCTCCGGATCGGCCCGGTAGCCGAGGGCCACGCCGTCCCCGCCGATCCACAGCTCCCCCGGGACCCAGTCGGGGCAGTCCCGGCCGCGCGGGTCGACGACCCGGCAGCGGACGTTGCGCAGCGGGGTGCCGTACGGCACGGCCCGCCAGTGCGCGGGCACGCGGCCGTCCGGCACCTCGCACACGGTGGAGTGGATCGCGGTCTCGGTGGTGCCGCCGAGGCCGGCGAACCGGCAGCCCGGTGCCCGTTCGGCGAGCCGTCCGGGCAGGTCGGTGCCGACCCAGTCCCCGCCGAGCAGCACCGCGCGCAGACCGGCCAGTTCGCCGGGCCCGGTGGCGAGCAGCAGCATGTCCAGCAGCGGCGGGACGCAGTTGACGAGCGTCACCCGGTGCGTGCGCACCAGCTCCGCCCACGGCCGGGCCTCGCGCCGGTCCGCCTCGTCGATCAGCACCACCGCGCCGCCCGCGCCGAGCAGTCCGAACACGTCGTAGACGGAGAGGTCGAAGTCCAGTGCGGACAGGGCGAGGCAGCGGTCCGAGGGGCCCACGGCGAAGCGGTCGGTGAGGTCGTCGACCGTGTTCACGGCGGCTCGGTGCGGCACCTCCACGCCCTTGGGCTCCCCGGTGGAGCCGGAGGTGAACAGGACGTAGGCGACCTGTTCCTCGTCCACCGGCAGGGGGGCGGGCAGCGGGGCGTGCCGGATCGCCTCCTGGACCGGCAGGCCGTCGTCGGCCGCACGGCCGTCGGTGAGCGTGACGCGGAAGCCGGCGGTGGCGCGGATGCGGTCGCGGCGGGCGGGCGGCTGCTCGACGCCGACCGGGACGTACGCGGCACCGGCGGCCAGCACGCCGAGGACGGCGGTGATCTGGTCGGGCCCCTTGGGGAGGCTCACCGCGACGGTGTCCCCCGGCCTCACGCCCCGCTCCGCCAGCGCCCCGGCGCACCGCAGGGCACGGTCGGCCAGCTCACCGTAGGAGAGGACGCCTTCGGTGCCCCACAGCAGGGCCGGAGCTTCGGGCCGTTCGGCCGCGTGGCCGAAGAAGCCGTCGTGGAGGAGCCGGTGGCTGCGCGGCGCGTCCGTGGCGTTCACCGCCTCGCGGATCGCCGCCTGTTCCGCGGAGAGCAGGGCGGGCACCGGACGGTCCCAGACCTCGTCCTCGGTGCCGAGCCGGGTGACGAGCCCGTGGAACGCGGCGAACATCGCGTCGACCAGTCCGGCGGGGAAGGCGTCCTCCCGGACGTCCCAGTTGACGAGCAGCCCCCCGTCGACCTCGGTGACCTGGGCGTCGAGCAGCACCTGCGGGCCCTGCGAGATGATCCACGCGGGCTGTCCGAAGGAGTCGCGCACCTCCTGGTCGAACAGCTCGCCGAGGTTGAGCGCGCTGGTGAACACCACGGGGGCGAGGACCTGTTCGCCGCGGTGCCGGGTGAGGTCGCGCAGGACCTCCACGCCGGAGTAGTCGGCGTGGGCGGCGTCGGTGTGCATGCGGTCCTGGAGGCGCCGGGCGTGCTCGGTGAACGTCGCCGGCCCGGCGAGGTCGACGTCGAGCAGCACCGAGCTGGTGAAGTCGCCGACGAGCAGGTCGGTGTCGGGGTGGGAGCCACGGCGGTCGAACATGGGGACGTTCAGCAGGAAGCGGGGCTGACCGCTGTGGGCGGCCAGCACCTCGGAGAAGGCGGTCGCGACGGCCATCGCGGGGGTCAGCCCGTGCTGGTGGGCGCGGGCGGCCAGACGCCGCTTCTCCCCCGGCGGCAGCCAGTGGTGCCGGCGCGTCACGCGGGTCGGGTCGGCGCGCTCCGCCTCGGGCACCAGGGGCAGGTCGGGCGCGCTGGGCAGCTCGGGGACCCGGCGCTGCCACCAGGCCCGCGCCTGCTCGCGGCTCAGCCGTCGCACCTCCTTGCGTTCCGCCAGGTAGGCCGGGTAGCTGGTGCGGATCGGGGGCAGCGCGGCGTCGGGGTTCCGGTAGAGCCGGGCGAGGTCGGAGAGCAGGACGCGGTAGCTGAGGGCGTCCGCGGCGAGCATGTCGACGTCCACGTGCAGCCGGCTGCGGTCCTCGGGCAGCAGGGACAGCTGCACGGAGAACACCTCGCCGGCCCCCACGTCGAGCCGGGCGTGCGAGGAGGAGTGCCGGACGTCCTCCAGTTTGGCCGCGGCCGTCTCGGGGTCGAGTGCGCGCAGGTCGTTGACGGCCGTGGCGGGGCGGGTGAGGTCGGGCAGGATCCGCTGGCGGCCGTCGTCGCCGAAGCGGGCCCGGAGCATGCCGTGCCGCCGGACCAGGGCCTGTACGGCCGTGTCGAGCCGGTCCGGGTCGACGCCGGAGCCGTCGAACTCGACGTACAGGTGCGCGGCGACGGAGCCGAGGGTGGTGTCGTCGCCGCGGCCGATCCAGTAGGCGTGCTGCATCACGGCGAGCGGGAAGGGCTCACCGGGTTCGGGAACCGGGGCCTCGACGGCCGGTTCGGCCGGGGCGAGAGCCGGGGCGGGGGCCGGGGCCCGGGACGCGAGCAGGGCGCGCCAGGCGCGCAGGGTGGGTTCCTGGGCCAGTTCGGCGAAGCCGACCTTGACGCCCTGCTTGCGCCAGGAGCCGGCGATCCGCATCAGCGTGATCGAGTCCAGGCCCCAGGCTATGAGGCTGTCGTCCTCGCCCGGCGGGGTGTCCGGGCCGAATGTGTCGGTGACCGTACGGAGCAGCTCGTCCGCGGTCGGGGGGTGCTGCGTCACCGGTTCCTCCGCTGTCGCTCAGAAGCCATCGTGGTCGTCGAAGTCGTCGCTGTCGTGGTCGAAGGCGCTCTCGAAGTCCTCGATGTCCTCCTGGGTCAGGGACACCAAGGGCAGGTCCGACGGGGTGAGTCCGCCCGCGCGGGCGTTCTCGGCGTGCCGCACCAGGCCGCGCAGGGCCCGCTCCCACAGCGCGAGCAGGACTGCCGTCTCGGAGGGTGCGAGGAAGGCCCGCGGGGCGGAGGCGGAGACGTGCAGCCGGACGCCGCCGCTCTCCTCGACGGCGACGGTGTTGATCTCCAGCCCGGCGGCGGGCCGCCCGCCGTCCGGCGGCACGCGCAGCATCGGAGCCTCGGGGGCGAGTTCCCAGGGCTCGTCGGCGGAGGCGGAGGCGGTGAAACGGCCGAGGTAGTTGAAGACGACCTGCGGCTGCGGGCGCTTGTCCAGTTCGGCGGCGGTGTCGGGGTTGAGGTGGCGCAGCAGGCCGTAGCCGAGGCCGTGGTCCGGTACGGCGCGCAGTTGCTCCTTGACGCGTTTCAGGGCCGTGCCCGCGGCCGGGCCGCCGGACAGGGCCTCGTCCAGGTCCAGCGGGCCGGGGTCGAGGGCGACGGGGTGGAACGTGGTGAACCAGCCCACCGTGGCGGAGAGATCGACGTTCCCGGCGATGCCCTCCTCGCGTCCGTGGCCCTCCAGTCCGACGAGGAGCGAGCGGTCGGCGGGCTCGCCGCGCTCCTCCCGCCAGACGGCCACGGCGATGGTGAGGGCGCTCAGCAGGACGTCGGGGACGGCGGCCCGGTAGGCGGCGGGCACCGTCGTCAGCAGCGGGGCGGTGACGTCCTCGGGGAGCACGAGTGTCTCCTCCCGCACGGTCGCCGCGGTGTCGCGGGCGGGGTCCGGGGCCCGGTCCAGCAGGGGCCGGGCCCGCTCCAGCGTCTCGGTCCACCAGGGCAGTTCGCGCAGGCGTTCCGCCGAGCGGGCCTCCTCGGCCAGGAGGTGGCTCCAGCGGCGGAACGAGGTGCCGGTGCGGCGCGGGCGCGGGGTCTGTCCGGACCGCAGGGCGTGCCACGCGTCGGCCAGCCCGGAGAGGACGATCCGCCAGGACACGCCGTCGACGACGAGGTGGTGGGCGACCAGGAGCAGCCGGTCCGTGCCGCACAGGACCGCCTGGAGCATGCGCCCGGCGCGCGGGTCGAGGCGGCCCGCCGCGTCCCTCAGGTACCGGTCGAGGTCCGGCCCCTGCTCGCGGGTCAGCAGGTCGCGCGCCCGTACGGTGCCCTCGGCGGGGACCACCAGGTGGCTGCCGTCGTCCGCCAGGCGGGCGCGCAGCATGTCGTGCCGGTCCAGGAGCACCTGCAGTGCGGCGGCCGCGTCGTCCTCGCCCAGGTCCGGGGGCGTCACCAGCAGGACCGCCTGGGCGAGGCCGCGGTAGGAGCCGTCGGGGCCGGCCGTCCACCGCATGACGGGGGTGAGCGGCACCTCGCCCACGGGGTCGTCGTCCTGCTGTTCCGTCTCGGCGGGTCCGGTGGCGACGGCCGCCGCCAGCCCGGCCGGGGTGGGCGACTGGAAGACCTGCCGGGGGCTGAGGGCCAGGCCGGCCTTCCGGGCCAGGGTGACGAGCCGGATGGAGACGATGCTGTCGCCGCCCAGCTCGAAGAAGTTGTCGTCGACGCCGACCCGCGCGAGACCGAGGACGGTGGCGAACAGCGCGCAGAGCCGCCGCTCGCGTTCGTCGGCGGGTTCCCGGGCGGGGCCGGAGCCGGCGGCGGCTCCGGGGGCGGGCAGGCCGGCCCGGTTCACCTTGCCGGAGGGCAGCAGCGGGAAGGCGTCCAGGACGGTCAGGGTGCGCGGCACCATGTGCTCGGGCAGCCGCTCCCTGAGCCAGTCCCGCAGGCCGGGCAGGGTCTCGGGGTCCGCCAGGCAGTATCCGGCGAGTTGCCTGACGCCCGGGGTGTCCTCGCGGACGACGACCACGCCGCGCCGGACGCCCGGGTGCTGTTCGAGGATCGCCTCGATCTCCTCCAGCTCGACGCGCATGCCGCGGATCTTCACCTGGTTGTCGGCGCGGCCGAGGAACTCCAGGGTGCCGTCGCGCTGCCAGCGGACCAGGTCGCCGGTGCGGTAGAGGCGTTCGCCGGGCGGGCCGAACGGGTCGGCGACGAAATGGCCGGCGGTACGGCGCGGGTCGTTGACGTAGCCGCGGCCCAGGTAGACGCCGCCCGCGTACAGTTCGCCCGGCACGCCGACCGGGACGGGCTGGAGCCGGTCGTCCAGGACGTACAGCCGGGTGTTGGAGTTGGGCCGGCCGATGGAGACGGCGCTGCGGATCGCCCCGGTGCGGTAGACGACGTGGCTGACGCCGATGGTGGCCTCGGCCGGTCCGTAGCCGTGGTACATCACCGCCTCGCTCGCGGCGCGGAAGCGGGCGAACAGCTCCGGGGTGAGCACCTCGCCGCCGCACCACACGTGCCTCAGCGAGGCCGCGCGGGCCGCGAAGCCGTCCAGTTCGAGGAGCAGGTCCAGCATCGAGGAGACCAGGTAGGTGAAGGTCACCCGGTGCCGTTCGACGGTGTCGAGGAGGTAGTCGGTGTCCCGTTCGCCGCCGGGTTCGGCGATGACCACGCGGCCGCCGTTGACGAGCGGCAGGAAGATCTCGTTGATGGAGATGTCGAAGCCGAGCGGCGCCTTGAACAGGGCCGCGTCGTCGGTGCCGAAGCCGAGCAGGCCGCGCTGCCACAGCAGCCGGTGCGCGATGGCCCGGTGCCGGATCATCGCGCCCTTCGGGACGCCGGTCGAGCCGGAGGTGTGGATGACGTAGGCGAGGCCTTCCGGGTCGACGTCGACCGGCGGCCTCCCGGCGGTGGGACCGTCCAGGGTGACCTCGACGACGGGCGGCGCGTCCTTCCCGAGGAGGCCGTCGTCACCGGGCCGGCCCAGTACGGCGGTCAGGGCCGCGCCGCGGCACACCTCGGCGATGCGCCGGGCCGGCCAGGACGGCTCCAGCGGGACGAAGGCCCCGCCCGCCTTCAGCACGGCGAGCAGCCCGACGACCATCTCCGCGGACCTCTCCAGGTGGATGCCGACGCGGCGCTCCGGGCCCACCCCGAGGGAGATGAGCTGCCGTGCGAGGCCGTTGGCGCGGGCGTCCAGTTCGCCGTAGGTGAGGGCCGGGCCGCCGGGGACGGCGTACTCGACGGCCACCAGGTGCGGGGTCTTCGCGACCTGTTCCTCCACCAGGGCGGTGAGTGTGGTGGCCGGCATGGGACGCGCGGTGTCGTTCCACTCCCCCAGCACCAGCTCCCGCTCGCGCGGCGTGAGGACGTCGGCGGCCGTCACCGGGCGGTCGGGGTGCCGGGCCAGCTCGCCGGCCAGGCGGACGAGGCGCTCGGTCATCTCCCGCGCGGTGTCCCGGTCGTACAGGTCGCGGCTGTACACCAGGGAGCCGTCGACGCCGCCGGCGCCGGACCGCTCGAACACGTGGAACGCGAGGTCGGTCTTGGCCGTGTAGAAGGGGACGCGCCGCTCGGTCAGGGTGAGACCGGCGAAGTCCCGGCGGTCGGCCGGGGCCTGCTGGTGGGCGAGCATCACCTGGAACAGCGGGTGGCGGCCCATCGAGCGGGTGGGCGCGAGCGCGTCCACCAGCCGTTCGAAGGGCAGGTCCTGGTGGGCGTAGGCGTCCACGTCGGCCTCGCGCACCCGGGCGAGCAGCGTGCGGAACGTCGGGGCGCCCGAGACGTCGGTGCGCAGCACGAGCGTGTTGACGAACAGGCCCACGAGGTCGTCCAGGACGGGGTCGCCGCGCCCGGCCACCGGGGTGCCCAGCGGGATGTCGTCCCCGGCGCCGAGCCGGCCGAGCAGGACGGCGAGGGTGGCCTGGAGGGCCATGAAGACGGTGCCGCCGGCCTCGGCGGACAGGTCCCGCAGCGCCCGGTGGGTCTCCGGATCGAGGGTGAAGTCCACGGCACCGGCCCGGTAGCCGGGCACGGGCGGGCGGGGCCGGTCGACGGGCAGCTGGAGTTCCTCGGGCAGCCCGTCCAGGCACCGCGCCCAGTGGCGCACCTCCTCGGCCGTGTACTCCTCGTCGAGGAGGTCCCGTTGCCACAGGGTGTGGTCGGCGTACTGCACGGCGAGCGGCGGCCACGCGGGGGACGCGCCGCGCAGCCGGGCGGCGTAGGCGGTCTCCAGGTCGCGCAGCAGCGGTTCGGCCGACCAGCCGTCGGTGGCGATGTGGTGGACGAGCAGGAGCAGGACGTGGTCGTCGGGGGCGAGGGCGTACAGGGTGGCGCGGACAGGGATCTCGCGGTCCAGGGCGAAGCAGTGGGCGGCGGCCTCGCCCAGCAGCGCGTCGAGGTCGGCGGCGGACGCGGTCACGGTCTCGAAGGGGACGGCGGCGTCCGTGCGGATCTCCTGCCGGGGGACGCCGTCGTCGTCGGGGAAGACGGTGCGCAGCGCCTCGTGCCGGTCCACGACGTCCTGGAGCGCCGCGTTCAGGGCCTCGGGGTCGAGCGGTCCGTCGAGGCGGAAGGCTGTCGGGATGTTGTAGGTGGGGGTCGGCCCCTCCAGCCGGTACAGGAACCACAGCCGGGCCTGCGCGAAGGACAGCGGCACGGGGTCGGGGCGCCGGGCCGGGAGCAGCGGGGGCCGCCGCCGGGCGGGCGTGCCGAGGAGGGGGGCGAGGGCGGCCGCGGTGGGCGTGTCGAAGACGGCCCGCAGCGGCAGGGCGACGCCCAGCTCGGCGCGGACGCGGGCGACGAGCCGGGTGGCGAGGAGGGAGTGGCCGCCGAGGGCGAAGAACTCGTCGTGGACGCCCACGGAGGGCAGCCCGAGCAGGTCGGCGAAGAGGCGGCACAGGGTCGCCTCCGCCTCGGTGCGGGGGGCGTCGGCGGTGGTGAGCGCGGACAGGTCGGGGTCGGGCAGGGCGGCGCGGTCGAGTTTGCCGTTGGGCGTCAGCGGCAGGGCGTCCAGCACGACGACGGCGGACGGCACCTGCTGGGCGGGCAGGGTGCCGCCGAGGTCCCGCCGGATCCGCTGCGGCTCCGGGCGGGTCCCGGGCAGGGGGACGACGTAGGCCACCAGTCGCGGATCGCCGTGGGCGTCCTGGCGTACGGTCACCGCGGCCTGAGACACCCCGGGCAGGGCCGCCGCGGCGGCCTCCGTCTCGCCCGGCTCGACCCGGACGCCGCGGATCTTCACCTGGTCGTCGGCCCGGCCGAGGAACTCCAGCGCCCCGTGGGCGCTCCAGCGCACGATGTCGCCGGTGCGGTAGAGGCGGGCGCCCGGCGGGCTGTAGGGGTCGGCGACGAAGCGTCCGGCGGTCAGGGCGGGCCGGCCGAGGTAGCCCCGGGCGAGCTGCGTCCCGCCGAGGTACAGCTCGCCCGGGACACCCGGCGGCACCGGGCGCAGGGACGCGTCCAGCACGAGGGTGCGGGTGTTCCACACCGGCCGTCCGATCGGCACCGAGCCCGACGCGGAGCGGGTGCCGTCGGCGCACGGCCAGGCGGTGACGTCCACGGCCGCCTCGGTGGGGCCGTAGAGGTTGTGCAGTGCGGTGCCGTCCAGCAGGCGGGTGCAGCGTTCGGCGAGGTCCGCCGGCAGGGCCTCGCCGCTGCACACGATCCGGCGCAGTACGCCCCGGGCCCGTTCGGCGGCGGGGTCGTCGAGGAAGACCCGCAGCATCGACGGGACGAAGTGGGCGGTGGTGACGCGCTGTTCGCGGATCAGCTCGGCGAGGTGGGCGGGGTCGCGGTGGCCGCCGGGGCGGGCGAGCACCAGCGCCGCTCCGGTGATCAGCGGCAGGAAGAACTCCCAGACGGAGACGTCGAAGCTCGCCGGGGTCTTCTGGAGCACCCGGTCCCCGGGCCCGACGCGGTAGGTGTCCGCCATCCACAGCAGGCGGTTGACGATCGCCGCGTGCGGGACGACGACGCCCTTGGGGCGGCCCGTGGAGCCGGAGGTGAAGATGACGTACGCGGGGTGCTCGGGGCGCAGCGGCGCGAGGCGTTCCGCGTCGGAGAGGGCGGCGGAGTCCAGGGCCGCCAGGCGCTCGTGCAGGGCGGGGTCGTCGAGCAGGAGCGTCGGTGCCGCCGAGGCGGGGACCTTGTCCGCGGCGGCAGCGGAGGTCAGGACGAGCGCCGGGGCGGCGTCCTCGATCATCACGGCGAGGCGTTCGGCGGGGTAGCCGGTGTCCAGCGGGACGTAGGCGGCTCCCGCCTGGAGTATCGCGAGGAGCGCCACGACCAGGTCGGGTCCCCGGTCGAGGGCCACGGCCACGCGGCGCTCCGGGCCGACGCCGTGACGGACCAGCAGACGGGCCAGGCGGGCCGCGCGGTCGTGCAGTCCGGCGTAGCGGAGGGTGACGTCGTCGAAGGTGAGCGCCGGCGCGTCGGGGGTGCGGGCCGCCTGCTCGGCGAGCAGGGCGGCCAGGGTGGCGCCGGGGACCGGCCGGGCGGTGCTGTTCCACTCGTCCACGACCTGGCGTTCCTCGGCCCCGGACATCAACGGCAGCCGGGACACGGGACGTTCGGGGTCGGCGAGTCCGGCGGCGAGCAGCGTCTCCAGCCGGGCCAGCAGCCGGTCGACGGTCTCGGGGGTGAACAGGCCGCTGCGGTAGGTGGCCTCGATGCGCAGGTGCCCGTCGGTGAGGAAGGCCTCCAGGGACAGGTCGAACTGGGTGGTGTCGTTGTGGACGGTCTCCCAGTCGGCGCTCACCCCGGGCAACCGGGGTCCTTGGAGCCCCTGGGTGAGGAAGAGCAGCATGACGTCGAACCAGACGGCCCGGCCCGGGTGCCGCTCCGGCCGCAGCCGCTCCACGAGCAGGTCGAACGGCATGTCCTGGTGGGCGTAGGCGTCGGTGCACAGCCGGCGTACGCGTTCGACGAGTTCGGCGGTGCCGGGGTCGCCGTCGAGGTCGGCGCGCAGGGCCAAGGTGTTGCCGAAGTTGCCGACGAGCCGGTCGAGTCCGGGCAGGTCGCGGTTCATCACGGCCGAGCCGATGGGGATGTCGGTGGCTCCGGTCAGGCGGTGGAGCAGTGCGGCCAGACCCGCGAACAGCACCATGAACGGGGTCGCGCCCGCGGTGCGGGCGAAGGCGGTGAGCCGGTCGGTGACGTCGGGCGCGAAGGTGCGGAAGCGGCGGTCGCCGTGCGCGGTGGGCTGGGGCGTGCGGGGTGCGTCGGTGGGCAGGTCGAGGGGGCGGGGCGGCGGGACCAGGGCGGCGCGCCAGTGGTCGAGGTGGCCGGCCAGCCGTTCGTCGGTGAAGGTGGTGCGCTGCCAGAGGGCGAAGTCGGCGTACTGCGCGGGCAGGGGTTCGAGTCCGGCGTCCGCTCCGGTGGCGGCGGCCCGGTAGAGGGCGCTCAGGTCGTGGGACAGGGCGTTGAAGGTGCCGCCGTCCCAGGCGATGTGGTGCACCGTCAGCACGAGGGTGTGGTCCTGTTCGGCGCGCCGGAGGAGCAGCGCCCGCAGGGGGTGGTCGGCTGCGAGGTCGAAGGGGGTCGCGGAGGCGGCACGGGCGAGTTCGCCGGCCCGCCGGTCCTGTTCGTCCGGGGGGAGCCCGCTCAGGTCGGCCTCCTCGAAGGCCAACTCGGCTCGCCGGTCGACGACTTGGTGAGGGGTTCCGTCGTCGGCCGTGGGATAGCGGGTGCGCAGCACCTCGTGCCGGGTGAGCAGCCCGGCCAGGGCGGTGCGCAGCGCGTCCGCGTCGAGGGGGCCGCGCAGCCGGATGGCCAGGCACACGTTGTAGGCGGGGCTGGCCGGGTCGAGCTGCTGGAGCAGCCACATGCGGGACTGGGCGTACGACAGCGGCAGTACGGCCGTGTCCGCGGCCCGGGGCGGGATCCGTTCGGCCCGGGCGGGGGTGTGGGCGAGGCCCGCGCTCTCCAGCCTGCGGCGCAGCAGTTCCCGCTTGCGTGCCGCGAGGTCGCCGGGCCGGTCCGCCTGGGTCTCGGTCACTGGTGTCCGCCTTTCAGCAGCCGTTCGAGGGAAGCGGTCCACAGCTCGCCCAGCCGCTCGATCCGCGCCTGGGTGAAGAGTCGTTCCGGCCAGTGCCAGCACGCCGTGAGGACCGGGCCGCCGGGGTCCTTCCCCTCGTCGATCACCGCGTCGACGACCAGGGGGTGGTGGGCCGGTGCCCCGGGGTCGGCCCACGCACCGAGGGCGCCGGTCTCGGGGGCGCTGGTGAACGCGGCGCCCTCCGCCTGCTCCCCGAGCGTCATGCGGCCCAGGTAGTTGACCGCGATCTCGGGTTCCGGGAGCCGGGCGAGGACGGCGGCCGTGTCCGGGTTGAGGTGGCGCAGCAGGCCGTGGCCGATGCCCTGGTCCGGCAGGGCGTCGAGCTGGTCCCGGACGCGCCGCAGCTGCTCGGCGGGGGCCGCGCCGCCGGGGTCGAGCCGGACCGGGAAGACGCTGGTGAACAGGCCGAGGATGCCGGACAGGTCGGCGCCCGGCAGGAGGCGCTCCTCGCGGCCGTGGCCCTCCAGGGCGATCAGCACGGAGTCGTCCGGGGCGGGCCGGCCGAGTTCGCGTCGCCACACCGGCACGGCGAGGGCCAGCGCGGTCAGCAGGACGTCCCGCACGGGGTGGGCGGTGAGGCGTGCGGTGAGGTCCGGTCCGAGCGCCGTCCAGTGGTGGCGCACGGTGGCGTGGGTGTCGCGGGCGGGGTCCAGTACTCCGGCGCCCAGGGGCGGCTCCGGCCGGTCCGACACCGCCGTCCAGTGGGCGAGTTCGGCCGTGCGGCGTTCCGACCCGGCCTCGGAGCGCAGTGCCCGGGCCCACTCCCGGAAGGGGGTGCCCGGCGGCGGGAGCGGGGTGCCGTGCCAGGCCGCGGCGAGATCGGCGGTGAGGACGCCCCAGGAGGCCGCGTCGGTGGCCAGATGGTGCAGGACGACCAGCAGCCGCCCCTCGCGGTCCGGTCCGGTGTCGAACCACAGGAACCGTGCCACCGTCCCGGCGGCGGGGTCGAGTTCGGCGGCCAGGTCCTCGAAGGCGCCGGGCACGAGGGTGCCGATCGTCGCGTGGTCCAGCCCTGCGGCGTCGGTGCGGCGTACGCAGTCGGCGGCGCGGGCGGTGCCCGCCGGAGCGGCCCGCAGGAGCGGGGTTCCGTCCGGGTCCCGGGTGAGCGTGGCGCGCAGCAGGTCGTGCCGGTCGAGGACCGTCTGGACGGTGCGGTGCAGCCCGTCCACGTCCATGCCGGGCGGGGTGCGCAGGAAGCGGGCCTGGCTGAGCGTGCGGAAGGTGCCGCCCTGGGCGGCGAGCCGGGTGAGCGTCGGGGTGAGCGGGATGTCGCCGACGCCCGCGTCCGGGTCCGTGTCGCGGCGCCGGGCGGTGCCGGCGGCCTCCGCGAGCGCGGCGACGGTCGGCCGTTCGAACACGTCGCGCGGCGAGAGGGCCAGCCCGGCCGCGCGGGCCCGGCCGACCAGCCGCATGGAGACGATGCTGTCGCCGCCGAGCGCGAAGAAGCTGTCGTGCACGCCGACCGAGTCCAGCCCGAGGACCTGCGCGAACAGCGCGGCGAGCCGTTCCTCGGCCGCGTTGCGCGGCGGCTGGGCGGCGGGCCCGGCGGTGCGGGACGGGGCCGGCAGCGCGGCGGTGTCCAGCTTGCCGTTGAGGGTGAGGGGGAACGCGTCGACCGGGACGAACGCCGACGGCACCATGTAGTCGGGCAGGACGGCCGTCGCCGCCCGGCGCAGCAGCTCCGCCGTCTCCTCGGCGGGCGGCGCGGCCGGGGCCGGCACGACGTAGGCGACCAGGCGGCGGACGCCCGGGGTGTCCTCGCGGACGACGACCGCGGCGCGTTCGACGAGTTCCTGGTCGAGCAGCACCGCCTCGATCTCGCCGGGTTCGATGCGGTAGCCGCGGATCTTGACCTGGTCGTCGATCCGTCCCAGGCATTCCACCAGGCCGTCGCCGGTCCACCGGGCGATGTCGCCGGTGCGGTACATGCGGGCGCCGGGCCGGACGGCGAACGGGTCGGCGACGAAGCGGCTCGCGGTGGTCCCCGGCCGGCCCAGGTAGCCGCGGGCCAGCCCCTCGCCGGCGATGTACAGCTCGCCGTCGACGCCGGTCGGCACGGGGTTGAGGTGCCCGTCGAGGATGTACAGGGTGGCGCCCGCCACGGGGCGGCCGATCGCGGGCCGGTCGCTGAGGGCGAGGTCGCAGTCCGCGGAGTCGACGGTGCACTCGGTGGGCCCGTACAGGTTGTGCGCGGCCAGTCCGTCGGTCTCGCGCAGGGTGCGCCACAGGTCGGGCGGTACGGCCTCGCCGCCGACGCCCAGCACCTTCAGCCCGGCCCGCCAGTCGCCGCCGCGCGCGACGACCTCGGCGAGCAGGGACGGGGACAGCTCGATGAAATCGATGCGGTGCTCGGCGAGGAAGCCGCGCAGCGCGTCCGGATCGCGGCGGATCTCCTCGGGCACCAGGTGCAGTTCGTGTCCGGCGAACATCCACAGCATGGGCTGCCAGGAGGCGTCGAAGGCCGTCGGCCAGGCGTGGCCCACGCGCAGGGGCCGGCCGCCGGCCGCCGCCGCGGCCGGTGCGTGCAGGGCGGCGCGGTGGGCGGCGAACAGGTTGACGATGGCCCGCTGCGGCACGACGACGGCCTTGGGGCGGCCGGTGGAGCCGGAGGTGTAGATGACGTACGCGGGGTGCTCGGGGAGCAGCGCTCCGCCGCGGTCGGCGTCGGTGAGATCGGAGCCGTCCGCGTCCGCGAGGCGCTGCCGGGTGCCGGGGTCGTCGAGCAGCAGGACGGGGACCTCGCCGAGGGCGTCCTGCCCGGGGGCGGTGGCGGCGGTGGCGACCAGCGCGACGGGGCGGGCGTCGGCGAGCATGCCGGCGATCCGCTCCGCCGGCCAGGCGGGGTCGAGGGGCAGATAGGCCGCGCCCGCCTTCTGGACGGCGAGGAGCGCGGTGATCGTGTCGGGCGTGGGCGGCAGGGCGAGCGCGACGATCCGCTCCGGCCCGGCACCGGCCTCGGTGAGCACCCGGGCCAGCCGGTTGGCCCCGGTGTTCAACTCGGCGAAGGTGAGGCACTGTTCGCCGCCGACGACGGCCACCGCGTCCGGTGTGCGGGCGGCCTGCGCCTGGAGCACCTCGGGCAGCGTGGCGTACGGGGCGGGCCGCGGCTCCGCCGCCCCGCGCGCCAGCAGTGCGGCCCGTTCCCCGGGCGCGAGGACGTCCAGCGCCGCCAGCGGTGTGCCGGGCGCCGCCGCCACCGCGCGGACGAGCCGCTCGAAACGCCCGGCGATCCGCTCCACCGCCGCCCGGTCGTAGCAGTCGGGCCGGAACTCGAAGACGACGCCGAGCCGCCGTTCGTCGAGCACGGCGAGGGTCAGCGGGTAGTGGGTGGCGCCGGACCCCTTCACGTCGAGGATCCGCAGCCCGGACTCCGCCTCCGCCCGGGCCACCGCGTCCTGGTCGACCGGGTAGTTCTCGAAGACCAGCAGCGTGTCGAAGAGGTCGCCGGTCCCGGCGAGGCGCTGGATCTCGGTGAGCCCGAGGTACTGATGGTCCATCAGCCGGGACTGCTCGTCCTGCACGCGGCGCAGGAAGGCGCCGGCGGGCTCCCCCGGCGGTACGGAGAGCCGCACGGGCACGGTGTTGATGAACAGGCCGATCATCGACTCCACGCCGGCGAGTCCGGCGGGACGCCCGGCCACGGTCGCGCCGAACACCACGTCGTCCCTGCCGGTCAGCCGCGCCAGCAGCAGGGCCCACAGGCCCTGGACGACGGTGTTGACGGTGACGCCCAGGCCGCGGGCCGTCCGCCGTACGCCCGCGGTGAGGTCCTCGGACAGCCGCAGCGTGTGCAGTCCGGGCGGCACGGGGACCAGACCGGCGGCCGACGGGGCCAGCAGGGTCGGCGTCGCCCCGGCCAGCGCCCGGCGCCAGGCCCGGCCGGAGGCCTCCCGGTCCCGGCTCGCCAGCCAGGCGAGGAAGTCCCGGTACGGCCGTACGGCGGGCAGCGGGGCCGAGCGGCCGGGGGCGAGTTGCGCGGCGTACAGCTGGAGCAGTTCGCGCACCAGCAGGGGCACGGACCAGCCGTCCAGCAGCAGGTGGTGGTTGGTGAGGACGAGCAGCCGGCGGTCGCCGCCCCGGTCGATCAGGGTCAGGCGCAGCAGCGGGGGGTCGGTCGGGTCGAAGCGGGCGGCGGCGTCGGCGGCGACGAGCCGCTCGGCCTCCGCCTCGTCGGTGGCGGCGGCCTCCCGCCAGTCGACGGGGACCTGCTTGAGGACGACCTGCACCGGCTCGTCCATGTCGTCCTCGTGCAGGAAGGCGCTGCGCAGGTTGGCGTGCCGGGCGAACAGCTCCTCGGCGGCGGTGCGCAGCAGTTCGGGGCGGAGCGGCCCCTCGATCTCCACGAGGGACTGCATGGTGTAGACGTCCTGGGCGCCCTCGTCGAACAGGGCGTGGAACAGCAGGCCCTGTTGCAGCGGGGACAGCGGCAGGACGTCCTCGACCAGGGACCCGTCGTCCGCCGCGCCGGCGGGCTCTGTGCTCATCGGCTCCTCCACCTCGCCTTGACGTTGTCGAGCTGCGACCTGCTGAGCGACACCAGCGGCTCCGCGGTCGCCGAGAAGTCCTCCTCCGGGGCGGTGCCGTCCGGCAGGGAGCGGGCGAGACCGGCCGGGGTGCGGTGGGTGAACACGTCCCGGGGGGAGAGTGCGAGCCCCGCCCTGCGGGCCCGGTCGGCGAGCCGGACCGAGACGATGCTGTCGCCGCCGAGGGTGAAGAAGTCGTCGTGGACGCCGACCCGTTCGACGCCGAGGACCTCGGCGAACAGGCCGCACAGCGCCTTCTCCGGTTCGGTGCGCGGCGGGTCGAAGGTGCTCGCCCGCGTGAAGTCGGGTGCGGGCAGCGCGCGGCGGTCGAGCTTGCCGCTGGGGGTGCGGGGCAGCACCTCCAGGACCACCACGGCCGCCGGTACGAGGTGGGCGGGGAGCCGCTCGGCGAGGGCGTGGCGCAGGCCGGCCGGGTCCGGGGCGCTGCCGGCACCGGGGTCCGGTTCGACGTACGCCACGAGCCGCCGGGGCGCCGCCGCGTCCTCCCGGGCCACGACCGCGGCCGCGCGCACGCCGGGCAGGGCGCGGGCCGCCGCCTCGATCTCGCCGGGTTCGACCCGGAAGCCGCGGATCTTGACCTGCTCGTCGGCCCGGCCCAGGAACTCCACCGTGCCGTCGGGGCGCAGCCGGGCCAGGTCGCCGGTGCGGTAGAGGCGGCTGCCCGGCGGCCCGAAGGGGGCGGCGACGAACCGTTCGGCGGTGCGGCCGGGTTGGCCCAGGTACCCGCGGGCCAGTCCGTCGCCCGCGAGATACAGCTCACCGGCCGCCCCGGCGGGGGCCGGGCGCAGGAAGGGGTCGAGGACGTACACCCGGGTGCCGGTGATCGGCCGGCCGAGGGGAACGGTGCCGGCGGTCTGCCGGAGTGCCGTCGCGGGATCCGCGCCCGGTCGGCTCGCCTCGCTCTCGTCACCGGCATACACCTGGACCAGGCTGTCGCCCGCCGCCTCCGAGCAGCCGTAGAGGTTGACGAGGCGGGCGGCCGGCCAGCGTGTGGTGATCCGGTGGGCCAGGTCCGTGGAGAGGGGTTCGCCGCTGGAGATCCAGGTGCGGACCGATGCGAAGCCGCCGGGCGGGGCGGCCTCGACGAGGGTGGTGTGGAGGGTGGGGACGGCTGTGAGCAGGGTGGCGCGGTGCCGGGAGGCCAGTGCGGCGAGGGCGGTGGGGTCGCCGGCCGTCTCGTCGTCGGCGAGGGCCACGGCCTCCCCCGCGACCAGCGCGCCGAGGAGTTCGGTCAGGCCGTCGATGAAGCTGATGGGGCTCTTGGCGAGGCGGACGCCGGGCGGACCGTCCGTCAGGCTCCGGCCCCAGGCGAGCCGGTTGGCCAGGGCCCGCTGCGTGCCGAGCACGCCCTTGGGGCGGCCGGTGGAGCCGGAGGTGAACACGACGTAGGCGGGGTGGTCGGGGAACAGCGGCGGGCGCGGCACGGCGCGGGCGCGGGCCGTGTCGCCGGGGTCGCAGACCGACTTCGGGTCGAGGGCGAGTCGCCGGGCGGTCTCCCGGTCGCTCACCACGAGCCGCGGGTGCGCGTCCCCGAGCATGAGGGCGATGCGCTCGGGCGGGTAGGACGGGTCGACCGGCATGCAGGCGGCCCCCGCCTTCAGGACGGCCAGCAGCGCGGCGACGAGATCCGGGCCGCGCGGCAGGGCGACGGCCACGACGGACTCGGGCCCGGCACCGCGGGCGAGCAGAGCGGCGGCCAACCCGTCGGCGACGGCATCGAGTTGGCGGAAGGTCAGGGTCGTGTCGCCGTGGTGGACGGCGGGGGCCAGCGGTGTGCGGGCGGCCTGCGCTGCGAAGAGGTCGCGGACGGTGGTGCGCCGCTGGTCCGGGGCCGCGGGGCGGCGCTCGTCGTGCGGGGCGGTGTGCCGCTGATCCGCAGCAGCGGCCCGGCGCTCGTCGTCCGGGGCCGAGTGCCGCTGATCCGCAGCAGCGGCCCGGCGCTCGTCGTCCGGGGCCGAGTGCCGCTGATCCGCAGCAGCGGCCCGGCGCTCCTCGTCCGCGGCCGTGCGCCGCTGATCCGCAGCAGCGGCCCGGCGCTCCTCGTCCGCGGCCGTGCGCCGCTGATCCGCAGCAGCGGCCCGGCGCTCCTCGTCCGCGGCCGTG